>NZ_JAFCWM010000006.1:0-219252 GCF_049897565.1 Massilia sp. TWR1-2-2
ATCGCCCTGAAAAGCGGCTAGAACTTGGTTCTCAGGAGGCATGCGGGTTTGGATCGATAAATTTCGACTGATCATCGATAAAACCCGAAGGTATTCATGCCTTTTTCAACGCCCTGTTAGGGTGGTACTCGGGCAGCTACGAAAACCGGGAGCCGTGTGATGTTCTCAAAATAACAACACAATCGGACGGGGTTCCGGTAGCGTGCCGGATTACAATCATGTTTTTCTAACGAACGCTGATGCTGAAGGTGTAAAGAATGCTTATCTATTTGGTTGCGGGCGCCAGGCCCAACTTCATGAAGATCGCCCCGATCGTACGCGCGCTCCAGGCGCAGCAGACGCTGTCGTTCAAGATCATCCACACCGGCCAGCATTATGACCGCGACATGAACGACGTCTTCTTCGAAGAGCTCGGCATTCCCCAGCCCGACCTGTTCATGGCTGCCGGCGGCGGCAGCCACGCCCAGCAGACCGCCAAGATCATGATCGGCTTCGAGGACCTGTGCGTCGCCGAACGCCCGGCCGCGGTGCTGGTGGTGGGCGATGTCAATTCGACGCTGGCCTGCTCGATCGTCGCCAAAAAGCTCAACATTCCGGTCGCCCACGTCGAAGCCGGCCTGCGCAGCGGCGACATGACGATGCCTGAAGAAATCAACCGCCTCGTCACCGACAGCATCTCCGACTGGTTCTTCGTCACCGAGCCGGCGGCCGTCGGCCACCTGAAGCGCGAAGGCAAGAGCGACTCGGCCATCCACTACGTCGGCCACGTGATGGTCGACAACGTGCTGTTCCAGGCCGACAAGCTGACCCGCACCGACACGTCCGGCTTCGACACCGCGGCATTCAAGGCGGCGGCGACCGAAAATGGCGGCCGCTACGGCGTCGTCACCTTGCACCGCCCGAGCAACGTCGACGAAGCCGGCAACTTTGCCCGCATCGCCGGCGCGCTGAAGGAAATCGCCGCCGAGCTGCCACTGATTTTCCCGGTGCACCCGCGCACCCGCGCCAACCTGGAAAAGTTTGGCATCGACTTGGGTCCCAACATCACGCTGGCCGGGCCGCAAGCTTACATGGCCTTCCTGAACCTGTGGAAAGACGCGGCGGTGGTGCTCACCGACAGCGGCGGGCTGCAGGAAGAAACCACCGCGCTCGGCGTGCCGTGCGTGACGATCCGCGAAAACACCGAGCGCCCGGTCACCGTCGACGAAGGCTCGAACGTGCTCGTCGGCACCGACCCGGTCAAGATCCTGGCCGAGACGCGCAAAGTGCTGCGCGGCGAAGGCAAGCAGGGCAAGCGCCCGCACCTGTGGGACGGCAAGGCGGCCGAGCGCATCGTCGAGATCCTGACGCGCGAACTGGCCTGACCGACTGAAATGGCCGAGCGGATCACCATGATGGGCTGTCCGATCGACAATCTGTCGATGGAGGACACGCTCGCCACGATCGAAGGCTTCATCCGCTCCGGCCTGCCGCACCAGCATGTGGTCGTCAATGTCGACAAGCTCGTCAAGGCCAGCCGCGACGAACAGCTGCGCCGCATCATCAACGAGTGCGCGCTGATCAACGCCGACGGCATGCCGGTCGTGTGGGCCGCGCGCCTGCTCGGCAAACCGCTCAAGGAGCGCGTCGCCGGCGTCGACCTGTTCGAGGCGCTGATGGCGCGCGCGGCCGCCAAGGGCTGGCGCGTGTTTCTGCTCGGCGCCCGCGAAGACGTGGTGCAGGCGGTGCGCCAGACGTACCTGCGCAAGTATCCGCAATTGGCCATCGCCGGCGTGCGCAACGGCTACTGGAGCGGCGCGCAGGAAGAAGCGGGCGTCGTCGAGCAGATCCGCGCCAGCGGCGCCGACCTGCTGTTCGTGGCGATCAGCTCGCCAAAAAAAGAGCAGTTCCTCGGCCGCTACCAGGCGGCCATGAAGATTCCGTTCGCCATGGGCGTCGGCGGCGCCTTCGACGTTGCCATCGGCAAGGTCAGGCGCGCGCCGCGCTGGATGCAGACAGCCGGCCTGGAATGGTTCTTCCGCTTCCTGCAAGAACCGCGGCGCATGTTTCGCCGCTATTTTATCGACGACATGGCCTTCATCTGGCTGCTGATCAAGGAAGCGGCGCGGCGCTGAGCGCGGCGCCGTCAATCACATTTTAGAAAGCGACTCATCGAATGGATATTCTGGTTACTGGCGGCATGGGATACATCGGTTCCCACACCTGCGTCGAACTGCTCAATGCCGGCCACCAGGTCGTCATTCTCGACAACCTCAGCAACGCCGACCGCGGCGTGCAGCAGCGCATCGAAACGATCACCGGCAAGCCGGTCGGCTTCGTCGAGGCGGACATCCGCGACCGCGCCGCCGTCGAAGCGGCCTTCAACATGCACAACATCGACGCGGTGATCCACTTCGCCGGCCTGAAGGCGGTCGGCGAATCGGTCGCGCAGCCGCTGCGCTACTACGACAACAACGTCACCGGCAGCATCGTGCTGTTCGAAACGATGGCCAAGTTCGGCGTCACCACGCTCGTGTTCAGCTCGTCGGCGACGGTGTACGGCGACCCGGCCTCGGTGCCGATTACCGAAGACTTCCCGCTGTCGGCCACCAATGCCTATGGCCGCAGCAAGCTGATGATCGAGGAAATGCTGCGCGACGTCTCACGCGCCGAGCCGGCCTGGCGCATCGCGCTGCTGCGCTACTTCAACCCGGTCGGCGCCCACGAGAGCGGCCTGATCGGCGAAGAGCCACAGGGCATCCCGAACAACCTGGTGCCATTCATCGCCCAGGTCGCCACGGGCCAGCGCGAGCAGCTGTCGGTGTACGGCGGCGACTGGCCGACGCCGGACGGCACCGGCATGCGCGATTACATCCACGTCGTCGACCTCGCGCTGGGCCACGTCAAGACGCTCGACAAGCTGGCGACATCGGCAGGGGTAGTTACGTACAATCTTGGCACGGGGCGTGGCAACAGCGTTCTGGAAATGGTGCGCGCATTCGAGCAGGCCAGCGGCAAGAAGATCCCTTACCAGATCGTCGCGCGGCGCCCGGGCGACATCGCCAAGTGCTATGCCGACCCGGCGCGCGCCAGCGCCGAGCTGGGCTGGACGGCGACGCGCGACATCGCCCAGATGTGCGCCGATTCCTGGCGCTACCAGACCACGCCAAAAAAATAACACGACACGAGGACGATTATGAAAGCCATGATTCTGGCGGCAGGCAAGGGCACGCGGGTGCGCCCGCTGACGTACGATGTACCAAAACCGATGATTCCGTTGCTGGGCAAGCCGGTGATGGCCTATCTGGTCGAGCACCTGGCCAAGTATGGCGTGACCGAAATCATGGTCAACGTCAGCTACCTGCACGACAAGATCGAGGACTATTTCGGCGAAGGCGACCAGTTCGGCGTGCGCATCGGCTATTCGTTCGAAGGCTACACCAAGGACGACGGCGAAGTTGTGCCGATGCCGATCGGCTCGGCCGGCGGCATGAAGAAGATCCAGCAGTTTGGCGGCTTTTTCGACCAGACCACGATCGTGCTGTGCGGCGACGCCCTGATCGACCTCGACCTCAAGGCGGCGCTGTTCGAGCACCGGCAAAAGGGCGCGATGGCGTCGGTCATCACCCGCGAAGTACCGTGGGACAAGGTGTCGAGCTATGGCGTCGTCGTCAGCGACGCCGACGGGCGCATCACCGAGTTCCAGGAGAAGCCCGACCAGGCCGACGCCCGCTCGAACTTCATCAGCACCGGCATCTACATCTTCGAGCCGGAAGTGATCGACCTGATTCCGGCCGGCGTGCCGTTCGACATCGGCTCCGAGCTGTTCCCGCTGCTGGCCGAGCGTGGCCTGCCGTTCTACGCCCAGCGCCGTCCGTTCAACTGGCTCGACATCGGCACCATGTCGGACTACTGGGAAGTGCTGCAAAACGTGCTGACGGGCGAAGTGGCGCACATGGACATGCCCGGCACCCAGATCAGGGATGGCGTCTGGGCGGGCCTGAACACGAGCATCGACTGGGACGGCACCACCATCGAGGGGCCGGTGTATATCGGCTCTGGCACCCGCATCGAAGCGGGCGCGCACATCGTCGGGCCGACCTGGATCGGCCATGGCAGCCACATCTGTGAAGGCGCCGAGGTGGTGCGCAGCGTGTTGTTTGAGTATACTAGGCTGTTACCCGACGTCAGCTTGCATGAAATGATCGTGTTCAAGGACTACAGCGTCGACCGCAGTGGTGAAATGAAGCACGTGTCCGATTATGCGTCCGAAGAATGGGTCAACGCGCGCGATCGTCGCAACCGCCGCCGCAAGGAAGGCGTGCCCGCTACCAGCCAACAAGAGAAAGAACGCCAATGAAAATCTATCCAGTCATCCTGTCGGGCGGCGCCGGTACGCGCCTGTGGCCACTGTCGCGCGCGGTGCTGCCCAAGCAGCTGCTGCCGCTGGTGTCGGACAAGACCATGCTGCAGGAAACGGCGCTGCGGGTGGCGGACTGGCCTGAATTGATGGCGCCGGTGGTGGTGTGCGGCAACGAGCACCGCTTCCTCGTCGCCGAGCAGATGCGCGAAATCGGCGTCGCCCCGCTCGGCATCCTGCTCGAACCAAGTGGCCGCAACACGGCGCCGGCGGTCGCCGCCGCCGCCTACTTCCTGATGCGCATCGATCCGCAGGCGGTGATGCTGGTGCTGCCGGCCGACCATGTCATCGAACACCGCGGCGCCTTCGCCGCCGCCGTTGCGCGCGCCGCCGCGATGGTCGAGGACGGCGCGCTGGCGACCTTCGGCATCGTGCCGACTGGCCCTGAAACCGGCTACGGCTACATCCACCGCGCCGGCGCCGTCGACGGCTCCGACGGCTGCTACCAGGTCGACCGCTTCGTCGAAAAGCCGAACCGCGCCACCGCCCAGGAATTTCTGCGCGACGGCGGCTACTACTGGAACAGCGGCATGTTCCTGTTCAAGGCCGAGCGCTACCTGGCCGAACTGACCGTGTTCCGTCCGGAGATCGCCGCCGCCAGCGAAGCGTCGGTGCGCCTCGGCTACAGCGACCTCGATTTCTGCCGCCTGCACGAAGATTCTTTCAACGCCTGCCCGTCCGACTCGATCGACTATGCGGTCATGGAACGCACCGCGCACGCCGTGGTGGTGCCGGCCGATATCGGCTGGAGCGACGTCGGCTCCTGGTCGGCGCTGTGGGATGTGCAGAAGCACGACGCCGAAGGCAACAGCCAGCGCGGCGACGTCTACCTCGACGGCGTGTCCAATTCGCTGGTGCGCGCCGAGAGCCGCATCGTCGCCGTGGTCGGCGTGCGGGACTTGATCGTCGTCGAAACGCCGGACGCGGTGCTGGTGGTGCACAAGGACCACGTGCAGCGCGTCAAGCAGGTGGTCGATCATTTGAAACTCAACGAACGCACCGAGCACCTGCACCACACCAAGGTGTACCGCCCGTGGGGCCACTACGAGGGCATCGACGCCGGCGACCGCTTCCAGGTCAAGCGCATCACCGTCAAGCCGGGCGAGAAACTGTCGCTGCAGATGCACCATCACCGCGCCGAGCACTGGGTCGTTGTCAGCGGCACCGCCCGCGTGACGTGCGGCGAGTCGATCAAGCTGCTGTCGGAAAACGAGTCGACCTACATCCCGATCGGCATGAACCACCGGCTGGAGAACCCGGGCAAGCTGCCGCTGCACATCATCGAAGTGCAATCCGGCAGTTACCTGGGCGAGGACGATATCGTCCGCTTCGAGGATATCTACCAGCGCGCGTAACGGCGTTGGCATCGTGAAAAGGAGGCTGCGGCCTCCTTTTTTTGGGCCCGGTGCAAGCGAACTCAGCCGTATTGAGCTGAACGGACTAATCGTTGGTCATCATGGTGTCACCGAGTCCACTTAATATCGATTTTGCTAATAGCCAATGCTTTTTGATAACTTGCGCGGCTGCGCAGCAATATTAGATTTGCAACATGATCCGTAACCTCCACCGACCAGGACTGCTCAATGAAAAAGCCCGTTGCATCGATTAATTCCCCCGGCCAGCTGACTGTGCTGGCAGCTTTGCTCGCGGGACTGTGCGCGCCGGCATTTGCCGTCGACTCTGGCGCGAAGGTTGTTATCAGCCAGGTCTACGGCGCCGGCGGCAACGCCGGGGCAAGCTATCGCAACGATTTCATTGAGCTGTTCAATCGCAGTAACGAAGAGGTTTCGCTGGGCGGCATGTCGGTGCAGTACGCCGCCACCAAGGGCGTGTCATGGGCCCGCACCAACCTGAATTCGGTGATCTTGCAGCCAGGCCAGTACTACCTCGTCGGCGAAGCGTCCCAGGCAACGGTCGGTTCCACAACGCCGACGCCTGACCAGATCGGTACAATTGCAATGGCCGGCGGCGCCGGCAAGGCGGCGCTGGTGAGTAACACGACGTTGCTGACGGGTGCCAATCCGACCGGCGCCACTGTGCTCGACCTGGTCGGGTACGGCACCGGCACCGACGGCTTCGAAGGCAGCGGGCCGACCGGTACCCTCGGTGCGACCGTGTCGGCAAGCCGCCTGGCCGCCGGCTGTACCGATGAGAACAACAACGCGGCTGACTTCATCACCGGCGCCGTTGCCCCGCGCAACAGCGGCACCATTGCCGCCTGCGGCGTCGTCACGCCGCCTGCTAACAAGCCGATCGTTGCCAGCTGCCCTGCGTTCTCGGTCGCGCAGGGCATCGGCGGCTCCGGCGGACTCAGCGCCACCGATGAAGACAGCATCGTTACTGGCGCCAGCATCACCAGCGGCGCGCTCAGCGGCATCACGCTGGGCACCTTTACCGCCGCCGGCAGCGATGGCCAGGCCGGCAGCGTCAACCTGAGCGTTGCCGCCAACGTTGCGCCTGGCACGTATGCGCTAGGCATCACGTTCGTCAACAACGAAGACCAGAGCGCGGTGTGCAGCGCCAGCGTTACGGTGCAGCCGAACGCTCCGGCAACCCTGAAAATCATGGATCTGCAGGGCCACGGCGCGCCTAGCGCCTACAACAACACCGTGCGCACCGTCGACGGCGTGATCACCTTCAAGTTCCCCGGCACCGGCTACTTCATCCAGGACCAGAACGGCGATGGCGACCCGACCACGTCGGACGGCATCCTCGTGTTCGGAACGACCACCAGCGCTGCCGTCGGCGACCTGGTGCGCGTGACCGGCACCGTGTTCGAATACAAGCCGGCCAGCCAGTCGGTCAGCTATACCGAGATCAAGGACGCGACGTCGGTAGTGCGCCTCGGCGCCGGCACCGCCATTACGCCGACCAACGTGAGTATGCCGATGGACCTCTCCAGCGTGCAGGGCATGCTGGTGCGCTTCCCGCAGTCGCTCGTCATCAACTCGGTCGCCTCGCTCGGCACCAACGGCCAAATTACGCTTGCATCGGTACGGCGCGAAACCCCGACCAATCGCTATCGTCCGAATACGCCGGAAGCGATCGCGCTGGCCGCGGCCAATGCGATTGACCAGATTGTGCTCGACGACGGCATCTTCGTGCAGCCGAACCCGATTCCGTTCATCGGTGCCGACAACACCGTGCGCGCCGGCGATACCGTCGAGAACGTCGTCGGCGTGGTCGACTTCGGTTCGATCGGCAACCAGGACAACGCCTACAAGCTGCAGGTGCCATCGGTGGCCGGCGTCGAAATCGTGCGCCGTAACCCGCGCACCGGCCCGCCAGCCGTCGCCACCGGCAACGTGCGCGTGGCCAGCGCCAACGTGCTCAACTTTTTCACCACGTTCACCAATGGCGCCACCATCTTCGGCGCCACCGGCCAGAGCTGCTACCCGACCGCCAGTACCAGCACCAGCACGTCGAACTGCCGCGGCGCCGACAACCTGGCCGAGTTCAACCGCCAGCGCGACAAGATCGTCAACGAACTGGTGACGCTTGACGCCGATGTCGTCGGACTGATGGAAATTCAGAACAACGAGAACGTCGCCGTCCACTACCTGGTCGACCAGATGAACGCAAAGACCGGCTTCACCACCTACGCCTCGGTGGCGTTGCCTCCTGCGCGCGGCACCGATGCCATCCGCGTGGCGATGATCTACAAGCCGAACGTGGTCACCCCGGTCGGACTTCCGATGTCCGATGGCGACAGCGTCAACAACCGCGCACCGCTGGCGCAGACGTTCAAGGCCAACAACAACGGCGGCAAGTTCTCCGTCATCGTCAACCACCTCAAGTCGAAGGGCAGCTGCGGCACCGGCGCCAACGCCGACCTCGGCGACGGCCAAGCTTGCCACAATGCCACCCGCGTCGCGCAAGCGCAGCGCCTGGCGACCTACTTCATCCCGCAAGTGAAGACTGTGTCCGGCGACGACGACGTGCTGGTCATCGGCGACATGAACGCCCACGGCTTCGAAGACCCGATCCATGTGCTCACCAGCACCGGCATGGTCAACGAACTGGAGCGTTTCGGCCGCCCGAACGGCATCGTCTACTCGTACAACTTCGACAGCCTCAGCGCCTACCTCGACCATGCGCTGGCGTCGCCGTCGCTCGATGCCCAGGTCGTCGGCGCCACCGAATGGCACAACAACTCGGACGAGCCGGAAATCATCGACTACAACCTCAATGACAAGCCGCAGGACCTGTACGCCAACAACGCTTACCGCGCGTCGGACCATGACCCGGTCCTCGTGAGCCTGAACCTGCTTGGCACGTTCGCCGACGTCACTGCCAGCTTCTCGCAATACCGCTCCGGCATGGCGTGGAACCGCACCAACAACCAGTTCACCGGCACGCTGGCGCTGACCAACACGACGGCCGCTGCCGTCACCGGCCCGTTCAACGTCGAGTTCGCTGGCCTGCCGGCCGGTGTCACGCTGCTCAATGCCACGGGCATGCGCAACGGTGTGCCGTACATTACCGTCAACACCGCATCGGTCGCGGCTGGCGCCAAGTTGACGGTCTCGACCGTGTTCAGTAACCCAAGCAAGGGCGCAATCCCCTACACCGCCACCATTTCTTCCGGCTCTTTCTAAAAATAAGGACACATCATGTTTAATCCTAAAACCTTCCTAAGCCAGTGCCTGCTGGCAGTCGCACTGCTCGGCAGCTCGCTCGCTGCCATTGCCGGACCGACCTTTAACGTGAGCCTCAACACCACTGGCCTGAGCGGCACGGGTTCGGTCGATTTCTTGCTCAACCCGGCGGTCACTGCGCTGCCGCTGACTGCCAAGGTAAGCAATTTTTCCTCTAACTTTGGCGCTTTCCTCGTGACCGGTGATGCTGCTGTCGACGCCAACGGCAACTTCACGCTGTCGAACCTGAGCGCGGACAACTTCGTCGTGCGCGCCGCTGGACTCGGCAATACGTTGAGCTTCGACCTCAACTTCGACGGTGCGTTTTTTGACCGCATTGGCACCGAAGGCGGCCTGTTCTCATTCGGCCTGAACGGTGCTAATGGTGACCTGATCGGCTTTGCCACTTTCGATTTCAACGCCTCGCTGCTGCCGATCGTGGTCGACGTGACTGGCTTCGCCAACGCCACGATTACCTTGGTGGGCGTCAATGCCGTGCCGGAACCATCGTCGATGCTGATGATGATGACCGGCCTCGGCCTGGTCGGTTTCACCGCTCGCCGCCGCAAGTCGCGGGCCGAGGAAGCCGCAACGGCCTAAGCTGCCGCGCGGGCCGCGCGCCCGCATCGTCAAGGACACATGTGCTCGGAAACGACACATGTGTCTTTTTTTTGCCCGTTTTTAATCTTGCCGGACTGCGTTGCCGAGCAGCGCTGCTCGAATGGCGACGGCCTCTACGCAGGTATTTATTTGGTAAAGCTCTGAATCGCCAAACAAAATCGTATTGTCAAACGACGCAGTCTTGGTGCATAGTGAATTATTGTTGTCGAAACACACACAGTATTGTCAGTAAATATATTTTTGCCAAGGTTTGCGTCATGTCAGCATACATTCTCGTCGTCGAAGCCGAGCCCGCCATTCAGCAGCTGATCGGGTTGAACCTGAACCGCGCCGGCCACCGGGTCACGTGCGTGCCGGATGCCGAGGCGGCGCTCGAGTCGCTCGAAGACGCGCTGCCGGAAATGGTGCTGCTCGAATGGGACCTGGCCGGCCAGAACGGCATCGCGCTGATCCGCCGCCTGCGCGCCCATCCGCGCGCGCGCGACGTGCCGATCATCATGGTGTCGGCGCGCGGCGGCGAGCAGGACAAGGTGCTCGCGCTCGAATCGGGCGCCGACGACTACATCACCAAGCCGTTCAGCCCGCGAGAAATGATTGCCCGCATCCACGCCTTGCTGCGCCGGCGCGCGCCGCATGCGGCGGTCGACACGGTACAGATGGCCGGCCTGCGGCTCGACCCGAGCACGCACCGCGTCACCGCCGGCGCCCAGCAGCTGAGCCTGGGGCGGGTTGAATTTCGGCTGCTGAACTTCCTGATGCACCACCCGGAGCGCGTGCACACCCGCTCCCAGCTGCTCGACAAAGTGTGGGGCAGCGACGCCTTCCTGGGCGAACGCACCGTCGACGCCCACGTCGGCCGCTTGCGCAGCGCCTTGCAGGCCAGCGGCCACCAGGAGCACATCGAAACGGTGCGCGGCAGCGGCTACCGCTTCGTCGCGTGGGACGCGCGCGTCAAGCTGGGCTGGCAAAGCGCCGCCTGAGCCTGAGCCAGCTTGGACCCCGTCGTCATCCTCAGCAAGTTCGAGCAGGAATACCTGCTGCGGGCAATCGAAGCGTCGGTGCAGGTGCGCGACTTGCGCCAATTCTATCTGTGGACCCAGGGACAGTTGCAGGCCTTGCTGCCGCACCAGTTGATGCTGTGCATGCAGTTCGACGGCGCCGACACGCTGGTGCGGCTCGAATGCCTGCACGCGGGCGTGCTGGGCGAGGCGGTGCAGCGCCAGTTGTGCGATCCGGCCGACGGCCTGGCGCTGCGGCTGGCGCGCCATTGCCGTGCCAGCGACCGGCTGCCGGCGCTGACCGGCGGCGGGCGCCGCGCCGGCGACGCCACGCTCGAGCTGTTCCGCCGCGAGCTGCAGCTGGCCGGCTTCGACAATCTGGTCGTGCATGGCAGCGGCCGGTTGGCGGGCGCGGCCACGCTGTTTGCGCTATGCGGCTGGGAAACGCCGCCATCGGCGCGGCATGCGTATTTTCTTGCACTGCTGCTGCCGCACCTGCACCTGGCGCTGCTGCGGCTGTCGGAGTCGGGCGTGCGCGATGCCGCGCTGGACGCGGCCGACACCATCGCGCGCCCGCTGAGCGCGCGTGAAACGGAGATTCTTGGCTGGGTGAGGGAAGGCAAGAGCAACTACGAAGTGGGCTGCATTCTCGGCATCAGTGCCTTGACGGTCAAGAACCACCTGCAGCGCATCTACCGCACGCTGGGAGTGAGCAACCGCACCCACGCTTTGTCGCGCTGCATGTCGCTGCACTTGTTCGAACGGTCCGCCGGCACCGGTGCCGCGGCCAACGGCACCGCCGAGCGCCTTCTTACAGCGCCTGGCCGGGCGCGGCGGGCGCTGCCTCGCTAGCGACGGCAACGTCTGCCAGCGGCTCAGTGGAAGTTGTCGGCTCGACCGGTTCTTCATGCTGCGGCTGCGGCTGCTGCACCGCGCTGAAGCGGTACTGTTCGGCCAGGCCGTCGACGATGCGCGGCTGGTTGCAGCCTTCCGCTTCGCAGTCGGCGACTGGGGCAGCGCTATGACCGATCAGCGACGCGGTGCTGGTGAAGCCTGCTTGCTGCGGGGTCGAGCTGCCGCCACATGCGGCCAGCACGGCCAGCGCGGCAACAGCAAGCAATGATCGAATGTTCAAAGATGTCATGGCGGGGTCTTCAAGATCGTCCTTAATGGAGAACAATTGTATTGAAGAATTTTTCCATTCGCCAATCATTTTTTGATTAGGAAGCCAGGAAGCGAGATGTTGAACAGAAGTTAGCGACACGATCAGCGAGGTAGTCGCTTATTGTAGGAACTAAGTTACATGGAATACTGAACACTGATTTGTAACAATTTCCCCACAACAACACGTCGTACTGCCGGGTTGACCTTGAATTCGCAGTGTTCTGCGATAAGTTTTTGCACCGAGCACAATTGCCGAGATCGCGTCATTCAAATCGCGCTTGACCGCGTCTCCACGTCACGCGATGATGTGTCGATGAGACATCTTTCCCTGATTTTTCTGCTCGCCTGCGCGGCATGCAGCAGTGCCACATCATCGGTGTCACCGCCGCCGCCTGCCGCCACTGCAAGTGCGCCCGGCCAACAGGGCGCCGTTGCAGAATTGCGCGCCCGCATCGACGCACAACTGGGCGATGCTGCCTGCGATGGACCCCAGCAATGCCACAGCATGCCGGTCGGCGCCCGGCCTTGCGGCGGCCCGGACGGCTTTATCGCGTGGTCGAGCAAGCGCACCGACGAGAAACAGCTGGGTGCGCTGGTGGCGCGGCATGCCGCCGCCCGCAGGGAAGAAAACATGCGCAACGACATGAATTCGACCTGCCAGATCGAGACCAACCCCGGGGCCACCTGTCAGGCAGGGCGATGCATGTTGCGGCCTCGTGGTCTCGGCGCCCAGCCAGCCGACGCATCCTGAAGTGATCTTGCCTGGCCTGGCACGTCGAGCGGCTGCCGCATTGATTCCCTGTTTTTTTGCAACGAGCTCTCGACATGCCCTCCGCCGATTTCATTGAAATGTCCGATAACGCCGTCGATGCCGCCCTTTGCCGCGCCTGGATCGAGCGTTTCGAAGCGAGCGGCCAGGCGCAACGCGGGCTGACCGGCAGTGGCCTGGATCTGACGATGAAAGACAGCTGGGACATCCAGCTCGATCAGGCGTCCGGCTGGTCCGATGTGGCCCTCGGACTCAACCAGGCGGTGCTGGCAGGATTCAAGCAATACCTGCGCCGCTACGCGTATGTGGCGCTGGCCCCGCTGCAGCTGAAGATGCAGGATCCGGCCACCGGGCAGCAGGTTTTGCTCGATGCCGGCGGGGTCGCCGCGCTGTCCGACGTGTTGCTAACGGGGCTCATTGCGAAGGTATTCAGATTCGGCAGCATCAATATCCAGAAATACGTGGCCGACCAGGGCGGCTATCCGTACTGGCATTGTGAGCAATACCCCAAGCGCGACCAGGGCGAGGCCTTGCACCGCGCTCTGCTGTGGACCGTGTATCTCAACGATGAGTTCGACGCCGGCGAAACCGAATTTCTATACCAGCAGGTCAAGGTGAAGCCGACAACCGGCAGCTTGCTGATCGCGCCGGCCGCGTTCACCCACACCCACCGCGGCAACCGCCCGGTCGGCGGCAACAAGTACATCGCCACCAGCTGGATCCTGTACCAGCGCGCTGAAACGCTGTTCGGCGTGGCCTGATCAGGCAACAGCGGGGCGCTCTGGCCTGTTGCGTTTGGCCGTATGGTCGACACGAAAGACCCGAAAACGTCGAGGCAACCCGACCTGATGACTGCAGCGCAGGAGCTTGGGCAGCAGCGCAGTGCCAATCCCTGACGAACGTAGCGCGGACACCAACGCGATCATCCGCAGGTGGATTTCCGCCCCCCTGAAGTCGAGCTGGAAAGTTGCGTTCGCGGCATCCAAAAAAAGGCCGCGGCACCTTTCGGTGAAGCGGCCTTTTTACCGGGCTGCCCTGGCGGACAGCCCCGAACTAGCGATCAGTCGTCGCTGCTGACGATCGGCTTCGAACCGGTTCCCAGTGGTACCGGGTCGTTGGTCTGGATGTCGATCAGCGTTGTGCCCGACGCCACGCCGCCGACTTTGAACGTCGCCGCGCCGAGGAAGCGCTGGCCGGTTGCCAGGCCCGACCAGCTCATGCCGACCGATGCGGTGCCGCCGACATACGCGTTGGCAGGTACCAGCACCTTGAAGTTGCCGCCGACGTCGCTTGGCGAAACGATCCACGACGACAGAGTAGCCGTGGTGGTCGCACGCGTCTGCTTGTTGTAGGCAATCACGCAGGCCTTGTAGGTGCCTGGCGCCGGGTTCAGGAACGTCACCGACTCGTTCGATCCATCGTTGCCGCTGCTGCCGACGACCGCGTTCGCCGCGTTCAGGATGACCAGGTCGAGATCGTCCACCGCATCGGGGATGCTGCCGGCGGTCGTGTCGGCGTTGTACAGCGAGAAGCGTGCCGCCAGTGCGCCGGCCGGAACGACGAAGCTCGTCAGCCGCACGGCTGCATCGGTGCCGGCCACGCACAACGGCGCCTGCGTCGCCGTGCTGACGGCGCTGAAGGTAAACGTATTGCGCGCCGCCGTCTTCAGGCCGCCCTTGTCGACGCTCATCGGCCCGGCGAAACCGGTGCCGATGGTGAGCATCTTGCTGCCGCTGACCGCTTCGCTGTAGACCAGCGAAGGCACCGCCAGCGCGGTGCCGCGCACGCTGATCGGGCTGCGCACGGTGTGGCCGTGCTCGTCCGCCAGGACCAGGTTGCCGAAGCCCCAGGCGTTCAGCGGCGTCGTCGTGCGGGTTACCTTGACGGTGAAGGTCTGGCTGGCGCCTGGCGCGACCGTAAAGCTGGCCGGCGTGACCACCGCGCCATAGCCGCTGATGGTCGCCGTCGCGTTGTAGGTCGACGACACCGGGTAGACGTTCTTGACCGTGCGGGTGAAGGTTTGCGTGCCGAGCACCGTGCTCGACGTCAGCGACGGCAAGTTCAGGTCGGACGCTTTCATCGAGCCGTAGAAGTTGCAGTTGCCCGCCGGGTAGAGCTGCGTGTTCGGCGCCGCCAGGCCGCAGGACAGGCGCAGGTAGTCGATCTGACCGGCGTCGTACACCAGCCCTGGATCGCTGGCGCCGTTTGGTGCCACGTGGCCGGCGCCTTGCGCGAACGGCATGTTGCCCGCTGCGGTGGTCGAGCCGGTGGTCCATGGCAGGATCGCCGTGACGCCGTCGTTGAGCGTGTCGGTAGCCGACGTCATCATCGCCGACTTGATCATCGCTGGCGACCAGCTCGGGTTCTGCTGCTTGAGCAGCGCGGCGATGCCGGCGATGTGCGGGCTGGACATCGACGTGCCGGAAATGATGCTGGCGCCGGTCTTGGTGGTGGCGCCGCCATTTTTCAGCGTCGTCACTTCGGCCGCCGTCAGCGCCGGCGTGTAGGAGGCGACAATATCGCTGCCCGGCGCGGCGACGTCCGGCTTGAGCATGTTGGCGTCGCCCACGTTTGGTCCGCGCGACGAGAAGCCGCTGATGAACGGCGCCGGCTTGTCGAGGAAGGCCTGGGCCTTGGTCAGCTCGGCCATCGGGGCGGCGTTGGCGGCGATGTACGCTTTCAGCAGGGCGCCATCGCCCTGGCTGATGTGAACTGTCGGCACCGCGTGCACTTCGCTCACGAGGCCGGCGCCGTTATCGGACAGCACCATGCCGACGCCACCGGCGGTTCGCACCGCAGCGCTCTTCGACACGCGCCCGTTGTTGCCGCGGTCGCAGACGACAATCTTGCCGGCCACCATCGCCGGATCCATCGCGGCGTTCGACGACGCCGTCGTGCCGGCCGGGAAACCCGGGAAGGTGGTTGCACCAGCCGTATTGCGGTCCGTCTCGGTGTAGCAGAAGCGGCGCGCCATCTTGTCCTGGTCCGTCAGCGCGTCATACGCCACGACGCCGGCGTTGCGGGCGTCGACGATGCCCGCGCTTGGCAGCGCAGACTGGTTCAGCGAGGCGCCGCGGTAGCGTGCGCCGCTGCCTTCGATGACATCGGCGCCGACGCTGCGGTTATGGGTGGCCGACGCCACCGTCGCGTGCCACGGCCCCAGGTTGGCGGTAGGGGCGGTGGCGGGACCGGAGTTGCCGGCCGACGCGGCGACGAAAATGCCGGCGTTCGACGCGTTCAGGAAGGCTACTTCCTGCGGGTCGGTGATCAGGCCGCCGCCGGCGGTCGGGCCGATCGAGTAGTTGATGACGTCGACGCCGTCCTTGATCGCCTGGTTGACGGCGGCCACGGTGTAGGCGCTGGCGCAGCCGCCAGTGGTCGGCGTCGCCCGGTAGCAGACCTTGTACATTGCCAGGCGCGCGCGCGGCGCCATGCCCGACAGGGAGCCGAGGTCGACGCCGCTGATGGTGACCGGCACGCCGGCGTTGCCGCCCGCGGTCGACAACGTGTGCGAGCCGTGCCCGCCACCGCTGCCGGTGGTGCCGTCGCGGCCCGACAGGAAGTCGCCCGCGTCGATCGCGATGGTGCCGGTCGAGCCGATGTACGAACGGATACCGAGCAGCTTGTTATTGCAGTCCGACGCCTTGATGCCAGGTTTGATTTCGCAGCCGATGCCTTTCCATTTGGCCGGCGCCGCGCCGTACACCTGGGTGCCGCTGGCGGCATGGGTCGGCACGCCGTTGGCGTCGACGCGGTCGGCGAAGCTGAGGTTCTCCGGCCACACGCCGCTGTCGAGCATGGCGATGATGATGTCTTCGCCGGCGGCGCCCTTGCCGCCGACCTTGCTCCACAGGCTGTTCGGTTGCTCGAGGCCGAGGAAGTTCGGGGTGCTGCTGGTGTGCGGCTGGTGCAGGACATCGGCATGGATGCTCAGCACGCCGGCGTTTTTCTTCAGTGCGCGTACTTCGGCGTCGGTCAGGTTGGCGGCAAAGCCGTTGAGCGCGACGTCGTAGCGGTGCGTGACATTGGCCGGGTCGATCGTGGCCAGCACGTCGTTCTGTTTCTGCTCGAGGTAGGCGATGTAGCTCTGCACGTTCGCCGCCGTGATGTCGAGGTAGGTGCCTGGCGCCGGCTTGGTCGCCGGCAGGCCGGCGATGCCGCCTTCATACGAGGCCGCCGCTGCCGCCGGCAGCTGGACGATATACGAACGGCGCACTTCCTGGGCGTGCGCGCTGAACGCGATGCCGGCCACCAGCGTCATGACTGCCAGTGAGATTGGATGGAGTTTCTTGTTCATTTGAGTGATCCCGGATCTGAAAGGTGAGGGGAGTGAATCAAGCGGATTGGCGGCGGCGGGTGGCGGCGAACAAGCCGGCCAGGCTCAGCGCGACCAGCGGCAGGCTGCCCGGCTCAGGAACATACGTGATGTTGTCGATGGCGAACTGGGCCTGGTTGCCGGCGGGGTTCGCGCAGGCGCTGCGGTCGGCGTTGTACACGCAGGCGCTGAAGGTGGCCTCGGTGAAGCGCATCTGGCCGAAGGCGCCATCGAAGTTCCAGCGGGCGAACGCGAAGTCGCCATTCACGTTTTGCAGCGAGAAGTCCTGCGCTACGGTGCTGCCGTCGTTACCCATGACGATCAGGCGGCCGACCGACTGGCTCAGCTGGGTCGGCACGGGCAGGATGAAACCGAAGTCGAGACCGGTCAGGTTGAAGTCATTACCGCTCAGGCCGAAGCTGACGGCGCCGTCGTTGAGAGCTGCGTAGTAGATGCTCCGGTTGCCGGTCGGGCATACGCCGATGAAGCAGGAGAACGGATCGCTGCCATTCAAGGTGGCGCCGTCGAAGCCGCCCTGGCCGCGCACCGTGATGGTCTGGAGGCCATCGGTGAGCACGTCACCGTTGGAGTAGATGCCTGGGCCAAATGCCTCGAACGTCACCGTGCCGGCCGACGCCGAACCACAAACGCTGGCGAAAGCCATCGCGACCGCTAAGCTGATAATTTTTTTCATTTTGTTCGTCCCCGTCAAGTGCTTGATTATTTTGTATCGGTCGTGGCACCGCTTGTGGCGGCGCCCTCTCCCAGGCTTGGTAGCAACACTCTCCAAATTTTTCAGATTGTCACCAAATATAGCAAAGGAAGCAATTAACCTGTAGAGAAAGTTAACGGATATTATTTTTGATTCTAACTATTTCCAGAATAAAATTCTGTTACTACTGGGAAAATTGATTTTCGCCGCATGCAGACGAGTTGAAAAAATGCAGCAAATTCGCGACATCGTGGAAATGCCTTTTCTTTTCGACAGCGCTGTGATAGCGCAGGGAGACATCGTTGATCGGGATTGCCGACGCCCTGTTTCCAGCTTTGAATAGCTGGTTGAACTGAACTATAGCTTCGGCGATAACTTGTGTGAAAATAAGTTCATCGTTTAATAAACGCTTTTTTCAGCTTATTTTGAAATTTCCTGCGGTTTTGCCTACTAGGATTGGGCTCGGTTGCACGTCTAGCCTGGTGCTCGCAAGGTCACCCAGGATCGATTGATGTGTCGTAATTAACGAACACTCACGCGCAAAGTTCACATTTCGACATTGGCAGTGTTCAACGCGCGGGCATGGCGGGCGCCGTTCAGGGTGGCACTGCGCGCAGAATTTTCCTATGTGAACATGCCCTGTGGCGCCGATCGATACCGGTAAAGAAGAGTTGTGGGAATTGCGAGCCGCATGGTAGCCTTGCACGCCAAAATCGCGCTTTGCCCCACGAGGGCGGGGCCGCTCGAACCCACGCAGCGCAACAGGAGTCGGTCTGATGTATTCAGCAATCAAACAGGGCACCGCCCGTCGCCAGCGTGACAACGGCTTCACCTTGCTCGAGCTGCTGGTCGTGATCGTCATCATCGGCCTGCTGGCGGCCTACGTCGGCCCGAAATATTTCTCGCAGCTGGGCAAGTCGGAAGTGACCATCGCCAAGGCGCAGATCGGCGCCTTCGAAAAGTCGCTCGACACCTATCGCCTCGACGTCGGCCGTTATCCGAGCACCGAGGAAGGCCTCGCCGCGCTGCTCGTAGCGCCCGCCACCGGCGCCGGCAAGTGGAACGGTCCGTACTTGAAGAAGGCGTTGCCGCCCGATCCGTGGGGCCACCCGTTCCAGTACCGCGCGCCCGGACCGAAGGGCGAATACGAAATCGTCTCGTTGGGCCGCGACGGTCAGGCCGGCGGCAGCGGCGACGACGCCGACATCACCAACTAGGGCGGACCGAGAACATGCAGTACGTGGTGCGCGCCCTGTCGGCCAACGCCGTGGTCGAACAGCTGAGCATCGATGCGCTCGATGAAGCCGACGCCCGCCGCCAGGTCGAGGCGCGCGGCCTGTTCGTCTCGAACGTCAAGCGCCGCGGCGGCGCCCGCACCAAGGGCGGCATTTCGCTGGTGCTGTTCAGCCAGGAATTGCTGGCGCTGCTGTCGGCCGGCCTCGGCGTCGTCGAAGCGCTCGAAGCGCTGCTCGAGAAGGAAGCCAATCCGGCGCTGGCCAACGTGCTTGGGCGCCTGCTCGCCGGCCTGCGCGAGGGCAAGCGCTTTTCCAGCGTGCTGGCCGAACAGGCCGACCGCTTTCCGCCGCTGTACATCGGCATCGTCAAGGCGGCCGAAGGCACCAGCGACCTGCCACGCTCGCTGGCGCGTTACATCGACTACCAGCAGCGCATCGACACCGTGCGCGCAAAGATCGTCAGCGCCGCCATCTATCCGATGATCCTGCTCGCCGTCGGCGGCGCCGTCAGCGGCTTCCTGATTACCTACGTCGTGCCGAAGTTCGCCGAGGTCTACCAGGGCGCCGGGCGCGACCTGCCGTTCATGTCGCGCCTGATGCTGTCGTGGGGCCAGTTTGCCGCCAATCACACCGCGCTGCTGTTGGCCGCCATCGGCGCGCTCGCCGCGCTGCTCATTTTCGGCGTGCGCCACGTGCTCGCGCGCGGCGGCGTCGCCGGCCTGCTGGCGCGCCTGCCTGGTCTGCGCGAGCGGGTGCGCATCTATGAGTTGTCGCGCCTGTACCTGACGCTCGGCATGCTCAGCGAAGGCGGCATCCCGATCGTCCATGCGATCGACACGGTGCAGTCGATGGTTTCGCCCGACGTGCGCGCCGGCCTGCAGCAGGCGCGCCTCGAGATCGAATCGGGCCAGCCGCTGTCGAGCGCGTTTGCCGCCAACGGCCTGACCACGCCGATCTCGCTGCGCATGCTGCGCGTCGGCGAGCGCACTGGCGACATGGGGCCGATGCTGACCCAGTCGGCCGCTTTTTACGACGGCGAAATCAGCCGCTGGATCGACCGCTTCACGCGCACCTTCGAGCCGCTGCTGATGGCCGCGATCGGGCTGGTGGTGGGCGCCATCGTGGTGCTGCTGTACATGCCGATTTTCGATCTGGCCGGAGACATGTCGTGAACGCGCCGCTGACGGCGCCCGCGCCGCTCGACCCGGCCTTGCTGGCGCGCTGCCGCGCGCGCAGCGCGCAATCGCAGCGCTCGCTGGTCGACGAGATCGAAGCCGAAACCGGCGCCGACCCGCGCCAGCTGGTGCGCGCGCTGGCCGCGCCGTTCGGCCTGGCGGTGGCCGAAACGGCCGACATGCTGGCGTTCACGCCGGCGTTCGACCTGCTGCCGCTGTCGGAAGCGCTGGCGCGCCGCTGCGTGCTGCTCAGAAGTCCCACGCGCGAACTGATCGGCGTGCTGGCCGACCCGTTCGACCTCGACCTGCAAACCTGGCTGGGCGCGCGCGCGCGCGCCACCGCGCAGCAGCCGCTGCAGACACGCCTGGCGCTGGCCTCCGACATCCAGGCCTATCTCGGCAAGCACGAGGAGTCGGCCCGCGCCGTCGACAGCCTGTCGCCCGGCGTGCTCGATGCCAAGCGCGACGGCAAGACCACCGCGGTGCTGTCGTTCGCTTCCGTCAGCGAAGCGGCCA
Source organism: Massilia sp. TWR1-2-2 (assembly GCF_049897565.1). Lineage (NCBI taxonomy): Bacteria > Pseudomonadati > Pseudomonadota > Betaproteobacteria > Burkholderiales > Oxalobacteraceae > Massilia > Massilia sp. TWR1-2-2. The sequence continues at coordinate 20,542 of NZ_JAFCWM010000006.1, forward strand.
GCCCGGCGGTCCGGCTGGTCAACTCCACCTTATATGACGCCCTGAAGGCCGGCGCCTCCGACATCCATCTCGAGAGCACCGCCGGCGGCCTGGCCGTCAAGTACCGCATCGACGGCGTGCTCGATCACGCCACCGCCGTCAACGGCATCGAAGTGGCCGAGCAGGTCATCTCGCGCCTGAAGGTGCTGGCCGAACTCGACATCTCCGAGCGCCGCATCCCGCAGGACGGCAGTTTCCGGGTCGAGTCGGGCGGGCGCGAGATCGACCTGCGCGTGTCGATCATGCCGAGCATTCACGGCGAGGACGCGGTCATCCGGATCCTCGACAAGCGCGCCATGATCGAAGCCTACGGAGCATTGACGCTGGAGGCGCTCGGCTTCGACGCCGCCTCGCTCGTGTCGCTGCGTTCGCTGGCGCAGGAAGCCTACGGCATGCTGCTGGTGACCGGCCCGACCGGCTCCGGCAAGACCACCACCTTGTATGCGGCGCTGACCGAGATTAACAATGGCCGCGAGAAGATCATCACGATCGAAGACCCGGTCGAATACCAGCTGCCCGGCATCCTGCAGATCCCGGTCAACGAGAAGAAGGGGCTGACGTTCGCCAAGGGCCTGCGCTCGATCCTGCGGCACGACCCGGACAAGATCATGGTCGGCGAAATCCGCGACCGCGAAACCGCCGAAATCGCCGTGCAGTCGGCGCTGACCGGCCACCTGGTGCTCACCACCGTGCACGCCAATAACGTGTTTGACGTGTTCGGCCGCTTCACCCACATGGGCATCGACCCGTATGCGTTCGTCTCTGCGCTCAACGGCATCTGGGCGCAGCGGCTGGTGCGCACCAACTGCCCGCACTGCGCCACCGCGTATCGGCCCGACGACGCCGAACTGGCCGCCGTCAACCTGGCCCGCGTCGACGTCCAGGACTGGCTGTTCATGCAGGGAAAAGGCTGCGGCGACTGCCGCGGCACCGGCTACAAGGGGCGCCGCTCGATCGCCGAAATCCTCACCCTCAACGACGAGATCCGCGAAATGATCGTCGACAAGCAGCCGATCCGCAAAATCAAGGCGGCCGCTTACGACAACGGCACCCGCAGCCTGCGCCTGGCCGCGCTCGACCTGGTCAAGCGCGGCGCCACCACGCTCACCGAAATCAAGCGGGTGACCTTGCATGCGTAGCGGCTTTGGCAAAGCGCTGCGCCTGGGCGTGGCAACGGGCGGCATCGCGCTGGTGAAAACGAGCCGCTGGGGCGGCGCGCCGGCCGATCTGCTGGCCGAACACGCACTCGGACCGGGTGCGCTCGACCATGCCGACAGCGTGCGCGCGGCGCTCGCCGCCGTGCTCGAAGGCCACGCCGGCTGGCCGCTGACGATCGTGCTGGCCGACGACCTGGTGCGGCTGTGGCAAGTTGCGCCGCCCGCCAACACCACCCGCCTGGCCGACCTCGAAGCGGCAGCGGCGCTGCGCTTCCAGCGCCTGTATGGCGAGCCGGCCGCCGGCTGGACCATCCAGGCCGGCTGGGATCCGGTGCGCCCCTTCCTCGCCGCGGCGCTGCCGCGCGCGCTGCTCGGCGCGCTGGGGCAGGGCGCCGCGCTGCAGCGCTTGAACGCCGTTGAAATCGTGCCGCAGTTCGTCGCCGTGCTCAATCGCTTCGCCGGCGCGCTGCGTGCCGGCGCCTGGTTCGGCGTCGTCCACGGCGGCGTGCTCACGCTCGGCGCCGTCGAAGCGGGCGGCCAGGCCGTTGGCGCCGTGCGCGCCGCGGCCGTGCCCGACGGCGCCGACGCCGCCTGGCTCGCCGCCCACGTCGGACGCGAGGCGCTGCGCATGAACGTGGCGGCGCCGCAGCGGCTGCAGCTATGGGGCAGCGTGCCGCCTGCGTGGCTGGAAGCGGGCGCCTGCACCCGGCTTGGCGCCGCCGCGCCGGGCGGCTGGTCGGCCGCCGCGCTTCTTGCCGCCAGCGGGAGCGCCGCATGAAGCGCGTGCGCATCGATTTCGCGCCACCGAGCCTGGCGCGCACGCTGCATCGCACCGGCGCCCTGGCGTGGAGCCTGGCGCTGCTGGCGCTGCTGCTGTGCGCCGGCGCCGGCTTCATTGGCTGGCAGACGATGGCGCGCCAGCGCGCGCTCGACAACCAGCTGGCGCTGGTGCGCGCCCAGTCGGCCACGCCGGTGGTGGTGCTCGCCGCCGCGCCGCCCCCGCCGGTCGGCGCGCCGCAGGCTGCCGCCATCAACGCCGCCGTCATGCAGCTGAACCTGCCGTGGCGCGCGCTGCGCGACGCGGTTGCCGACGCCACGCCGAAAGGCGTCGCGCTGCTGGCGCTCGAACCCGATCCGCGCCGCTTCAGCATGAAGATCACCGCCGAAGCGAAAACCAGCGACGAGATGATCGGCTATATCGAGCGGCTCAAGCAGCAGGAGCTGTTTACCGCCGTCGCGCTGCAGCGCCACGAGATCAACGAGCTCGATCCGAACAAGCCGATCCGCTTCCAGATCGACGCCCAGTGGAGCGCCCGATGAATGCCGCAACCGTCCTGGCGAGTTGGTACCTGCGCCTGCGCCTCGCGCTTGCCGCGCTCGGCCCGGTGGCCGCGGTCGCCATCGTGCTGTGCGTGGCCGCGGCGCTGTCGCTGGCCTGGCTGCTGCCGGCACGCGCGCTGCAAGGCCAGCGCCAGGCCGCCGCTTTGAACCAGGCGATGACGCCGCCGCTGCGGGTCGCGCTGCCGGCGGCGGCGCCGGCCAACGCCGACCACAACCTGGCGCTGTTCTACGACACGCTGGGCGAGCGCCGCTATGCCGAGCAGCAGGTCAAGACGCTGTTCGCGCTGGCGCAGAAGACCGGGCTGGTGCTCAGCCAGGGCGAGTACAAGAGCGCATACGACCAGAACGGCCGCTTCCATACCTACCAGGTCAACCTGCCGGTCAAGGGCAGCTACGGCGCCATCTGGCAGTTCGGCATGCAGGCGCTGCGCGCCATTCCATTCGCCTCGCTCGACGAGATCAGTTTTCGGCGCGACACCATCGGCGCGCCGGCCGTCGAAGCGCGCGTGCGCCTGACGCTGTACCTGGCCGACCAGGCGCCGGGAGCGCCGCGATGACGCCGCGCCACCTGTTGATGGGCGCCGCACTGGTCGTCGCCGCCGGCTTTGCCGTGTTCGGCGACAAGACCCCGGGCGGCGGCGACGTCGTCGAACCGGTCGTGCGCGCACCGATAGCTGCCGCCGCTGCGCCGGCACGCGTCGACGCTGCCGCGGCGCCGAAAGCTGCCGCCGCCGCTCCGGTTATCCTGCGCCTGCTGCCGCGCGAAGAGCTGATCGCCGCCGGCGATGGCGCCGACGCTTTCGGCAGCCGTGACTGGACGCCGCCACCGCCGCCGCCGCAACCTGTCGTGGCGCCGCCGCCGCCGCCGCCGACCGCGCCGCCGCTGCCATTCACCTTCGTCGGCAAAGCCGTCGAAAAGGGTGAATGGGAAGTGTTCCTCGCGCGCGGCGCCGAGACTTTGATCGTGCGGAACAAGACCGTGATCGACGGCGTGTACCGGGTCGACGCCATCGCGCCGCCGGCCATGACGTTCACCTACCTGCCGATGAATCAGGTTCAACAGCTTAATATTGGAGTACGCGACTGATGGCTCACCGTCTAATTGGCACCCGCCGCCCGCTTCTCGCGCGCCGCGTCGTCGAACGTCTGGCGCTGGGCTGCGTGGCGCTGGCGCTGGCCGGCTGCGCCGCGCAGATGGCCTACCGCGACGGCGAAAAACTGGTCGCCGACGGCCAGGTCGAAGCGGGCCTGGTCAAGTACCGCGAGGCGGTCGCCGCCGAACCTGGCAACGCGCGCTACAAGAGCGCCTTCCTGCAGGCGCGCGACCGCAACACCACGCGCCTGGTCGAACAGGCCGAACGCGAACTGGCCAACGGCCAGGCCGAGCTGGCGCTGCAAAACTACCAGCGCGCGCTGGCGCTCGATCCGGCCCACGAGCGCGCCCGCGCCGGCCTGCGCCTGGTCGAAGCCGACGCCCGCCACGCCGTGCTGATGGCCGACGCCGCCGCCGCCTTCGACAACAAGGACTACGAGCTGGCGCGCCAGAAGACCGCGGCGATCCTGTCCGAGCGCCCGAACCACGAAGCGGCGCGCCTGCTGGCCGCGCAGGTGACCGAGAAAACGTCGGCGCCGGCCGCCGAAGCCGGGCTGTCGGCCGCCTATAAACTGCCGCTCAATATCGAGTTTCGCGACGCCTCGCTCAAGCAGGTGTTCGAGGTCATCTCGCGCCGCTCGGGCCTGAACTTCCTGTTCGATAAAGACGTCAAGACCGACCAGCGCACCTCGATCTTCCTGAAGAACAGCACCGTCGAAGCGGCCATCTACTATCTGTTGGTCAGCAACCAGCTCGAGCAGCAGGTCATGGACGGCAACACCATCCTGGTCTACCCGAACAACGCGGTCAAGCTGAAGGAATACCAGGAGATGACGGTGAAGACCTTCTTCCTGGCCAATGCCGACGCCAAGGTCGTCGCCAATACCCTCAAGACGATCCTCAAGTCGCGCGACGTCGTCGTCGACGAGAAGCTGAACCTGGTGATCCTGCGCGACAGCCCGGAAGCGGTGCGCCTGGCCAGCCGCCTGGTGGCGCTGCAGGACGTCGCCGAACCGGAAGTCATGCTCGACGTCGAGATCCTCGAGATCAAGCGCAGCCGCCTGATGGACCTCGGCATCTCGTGGCCGTCGAGCCTGGGCTTCGCGCCGCTGCAAACGCCTGCCGGCGGCGCGCTGACGATCAACGCGCTGCGCAACCTCAACTCCGGCAACATCGGCGTCACCGGCGTGTCGCTCGTCGCCAACGCCAACAAGACCGACGGCGACTCCAACACGCTGGCCAACCCGCGCATCCGCGTGCGCAACCGCGAAAAGGCCAAGGTCGTCATCGGCGACAAGGTCCCCAACATCACCACCATCATCACGCCCGGCACCAGCGGCGGCTTCGCTTCCGAGGCGATCAACTACGTCGATGTCGGCCTGACCCTGAACGTCGAGCCGACCATCTACCTCAACAACGAAGTGGCGATTCGCATTTCGCTCGAGGTGTCGAACCTGGTCGATTCGATTACCACCAAGTCCGGTTCGGTCGCCTACCGCATCGGCACCCGATCGGCCGCCACCATGCTGCAGCTTAAAGACGGCGAGAACCAGGTGCTCGCCGGCCTGATCAACAACGAAGACCGCACCAGCGGCAGCAAGGTGCCAGGCTTTGGCAGCCTGCCGATCCTCGGCCGCCTGTTCGGCAGCACGCGCGATTCGACCGACAAGACCGAGATCGTCTTGTCGATCACGCCTCACCTTGTGCGCAACATCCAGCGTCCGGCGCAGGGCGCGTCGGAGTTCTCGGCCGGCACCGAGACGAGCTTTCGCCGCCGTCCCGACACCAACGTCCGCGCGCCGGTCGTGATGCCGGCCGTGATTCCGGCCGCGCCGGTGCCGGCCACCGTCACGGTCACGCCGGCCGCGCCGTCGCCGACCAACACTGGCGTCATCGTCACGCCGCTGCCGGCGGCGCCGCCGGCGCAATGACCATGCGCGGCTTCACGCTGATCGAGCTGCTCGTCACGCTGGCGATCCTGGCGCTGCTCGGCACCATCGTCGCGCCGGCCGCGCAGGTCACCGTGCAGCGCCGCCACGAGCAGGAGCTGCGCCAGTCGCTGCGCGAGATTCGCGCCGGCATCGACGCCTACAAGAAGGCCAGCGACGAGGGGCGCGTCGCCAAAGGCGCCGGCGCCACCGGCTACCCGCCCAAGCTGGACCTGCTGGTCGACGGCGTGCCTGACCTGCGCAGCCCGAAGGCGCAAAAGATTTTCTTCCTGCGCCGCCTGCCGCGCGACCCGTTCAATGCCGAAGCCGGCGTGCCGCCGTCGCAATCGTGGGGCAAGCGCAGTTACGCCAGCGAAGCGGCCGACCCGCGCGAAGGCGACGACGTCTACGACGTCTATTCAACCTCGGAGCGGACCGGCCTGAACGGCGTGCCGTACCGCAAATGGTGACGCGCCGGCGCGGCTTCACCCTGATCGAGCTGCTGGTGGTGCTCGGCATCGTCGCGCTGCTGCTGACGCTCGCGGTGCCGCGCTTTTTCCCGAGCATCGACAGCGCCAAGGAGACCATCCTGGCCGACAACCTGCGCAACACGCGCGCCGTGATCGACCAGTTCTACAGCGACACCGGGCGCTATCCCGATTCGCTCGAACAGCTGGTGGAGAAAAAATACCTGCGCGCGCTGCCGCTCGACCCGATCGCCGAGAGCACTGTCAGCTGGATCGTGGTGCCGCCGGAAGACGACAGCAAGGGCGCCGTCTACACGATCAAGAGCGGCGCGCCGGGCAACGACCGCAGCGGCAAGCCGTATCTGGACTGGTAGCCAGATGGCGTGCCGCACACGTTGGCAGCACCAGGGCGGCTTCACCTACCTCGGCCTGATCGTGCTCGTCACCGTCATCGGCCTGGTCGGCGCCGCCACGCTGAAGATCGATTCGCTGATGCGCCGCGCCGCCGCCGAAGAAGAACTGCTCGACATCGGCGCCGCCTTCAGCAATGCCCTCGACAGCTACGCCGCCGCCACGCCGCAGGGCCAGCCGCTGCATCCGCCCAGCCTGAACGAGTTGCTCAAGGATTCGCGCACGCCCGGCGTGCGCCGCCACCTGCGCAAGATCTTCGTCGACCCGGTCACCGGCAGGGCCGACTGGGGCATCGTCTACCAGGCCGGCCAGGTCGGGGTGGTCGCGGTGTACAGCCTGTCGAAGGCGCCGCCGCTCAAGATCGGCAACTTCGCCGCGCGCTTTGTCGGCTTCGAGAACAGGCAGCACCTGTCGGACTGGAAGTTTGCCGCCGGCGCAATCGTGCCGGCGCTGCCGGCCACGTCGCCACAGCCGGGCGCCCCGGCCGCGCCCGTCGCCGAGCAGCCGGTGATGCAGGAAATCGTGCCGCCGCCGCCCGAGCCGGCGGCCGAGCCGGAAGAAAAAGACCAGGAGCCGGCCGAAGCGGGCAAGCCGCCGGTACGCAAGGACGAAAGCTGAGGCTCTCCTAGCGCGCGCGGCGCTTGAAGTCGCCCAGCCTGAAGCCGAGCACGAACAGCACGCCGAAGTAGCTGATGGCGCACACGCCGATGATGGTAAACAGCGCGCCGGCCCGCAGCCACGGCTGCGCCTGCATCGCGGCCCAGTCGAGCCGCTCTTGCGCGTACCACGCCATCGCGCCCATCACGCACACTGCCACCACCAGCTTGGCGAAAAACGCCGGCCAGCCGGCTTGCGGCACGAAGATGTCGCGCCGCCGCAGGACGATGTACAGCAGCAGCGCGTTAAAGCATGCGCCGATGCCGATCGACAGCGCCAGGCCGGCCACCTGCATGTTCATCTGCCAGACGAACAGGTAGTTCATGATCTGGGTGGCGACCAGCACCACCAGCGCGATGCGCACCGGCGTGCGGATGTCCTGGCGCGCATAAAACGCCGGCGCCAGCGTCTTGACCAGGATGATGCCGACCAGGCCGGCACTGTAGGCCATCAGCGGCAGCGCCGCGGCGTGGATCGTCGGCGCGGTGAATTTACCGTAATGGAACAGCGTGGCGATCAGCGGCTCGGCCAGCGCGGCCATGCCGACCGCCGCCGGCAGCGCCAGCAGGAACGTCAGCCGCAGGCCCCAATTCAGCAGCGCCGAATATTCCTCGGCGTTGTCGTCGGTGTTCGCCTTCGCCAAGTTGGGCAGCAGGATGGTGCCGAGCGCGACGCCGAGCATGGCGGTCGGGAACTCCATCAGGCGGTCGGCGTATTGCAGGGCCGACACGCTGCCGGTGGCCAGGCGGGTGGCGATGCTGGTATTGATCAGCAGGCTGATCTGGGCGGCCGACACGGCGAACACGGCCGGGCCCATCTTCTTCAGGATGCGCCGCACGCCAGGGTCGCGCAGGGCGGCCAACGGGCTGATGCCGATGCGCGGCAGCATGCCGATCTTCATCAAGGCCGGAATCTGGATGCCCACTTGCAGCAGGCCGCCGACGCATACCGCGATGGCCATCGCGTAGATCGGCGTCGCCATGTAATTGACCAGCACCAGCGCGGCGAAGATCGAGCACAGGTTCAGCAGCACCGGGGTGAAGGCCGGGATCTTGAACTGGCTCCAGGTATTCAGGATGCCGCCCGACAGCGCGACGAACGACATGCACGCTATATAAGGGAACATCAGGCGCGTCATCCAGACGCCGGCTTCGAAGGCGTCGGGCTGGTCGGTCAGCGTGCCGCCCAGCCACATCAGGATGAACGGCGTGGCGGCGATGCCGGCCAGCGCCACCGCCATCGTCGCCCACAGCAGCACCGTGGCGGCGTGATCGACCAGCGTCTTGGTCTGCGCCTCGCCATGCTTGTTCTTGTATTCCGACAGGATCGGCACGAACGCCTGCGAGAAGGCGCCCTCGGCAAACAGGCGGCGCAGCAGGTTGGGCAAACGGAAGGCGACGATGAAGGCGTCGGTGAACGCCGAGGCGCCGAAAGCGCGGGCAAACAGGCTCTCGCGCAGCAATCCGGTGACTCGGGACAGCATGGTCATGCTGGAAATGGCGGCGAGGGTTCTGAGCAAGTTCATGGCGCGAGATTATAGCCCGGCAACAGCGGCCGAAGCGCCTACGCCCAACAAATGTTGATTTTTGAATTGCCGGGGACGGATTAATTCGCTATAATCGAAGGCTGTACAGAATTCTGTTACGCAGACACACTTGTTTGACAGGCACTGGTTTGACAGCAAGGTCGTTCAGAAAGTATGGACTTACCGGTTTGCCAGACGCTTGTGTTTGCAAACGCAACTTGACCCCGATTTAGGAAATTCCATGGCAAATACCGCACAAGCGCGCAAACGCGCTCGTCAAGCAGTTAAGCAGAACGCACACAACTCGTCGCAGCGTTCGACCCTGCGTACAGCAATCAAGGCTGTGCGTAAAGCGATCCAGGCTGGCGACAAGGCAGCTGCTACGACGATCTTCCAGGCATCGGTCTCGAAGATCGACAGCATCGCCGACAAGAAAATCATCCACAAGAACAAGGCCGCTCGCCACAAGAGCCGCCTGGCTGCTGCCCTGAAAGCGCTGGCTTAACAGCCGCGTTGGCGGCTGCTTCGGCGGCTGCTGCAGGAAGTACCCGTGGTTAAAAAACCCGCCTGACTCCGGTCCGGCGGGTTTTTTGCGCTTGCTTCACAACATCAATTTCTGGTGTCAGGTCTGACATTAGTACATCAGTCCGTTTGATCGGGCGGACTCATGTACTAATGTCGGACCTGACACCAGCATTAGATTTTTTTCAGCGCGCCGGCCGGTACCGCCACCGATTCTCCCGGCATCAGCGGATGCGTCGCCAGCGAAAACGGTCCGATACTGCTGCGCACCAGCCGCAGGGTAGGGTAGCCGACCGCCGCCGTCATCCGCCGCACCTGGCGATTTTTTCCCTCCTGCAAAGTGACGGCGATCCAGCTGGTCGGCTTCTCGAGCCGCACCCGGATTGGCGGCGCGCGCGGCCACAGCCACTCGGGCTCGGCAATCTTGACGGCGCGGCAAGGCTTGGTGACGAAGTCGCCCAAATCGAGCGGCGCCTGCAACCGCCCCAGCGCCGCCGCGTCGACGTCGCCGTCCACCTGCACCAGGTAGGTCTTCGCTTCCTTGTGATCCGGATGGGCAATGCTGTGCTGCAGGCGGCCGTCGTCGGTCAGCAGCATCAGGCCCTCGCTGTCGGCATCCAGCCGTCCGGCCGGATAAATGCCCGGGGTGGCAATGAAATCGGCGAGCGACTCGCGCCCCTCCTGCGGCGTAAACTGGCACAGCACGTTAAATGGCTTGTTAAATAGAATCAGGGGCATAGGCGATTGGTCTGGCTGAAAGCCAATTGTTAGTGTCGTAAACCGTAGCGCCTAGTAAAATACTGGTGCATAATGTGAAACGTGTCTCTTATGTCTTATAGAAGACCTTTCGAGCCCGCACCTATAATTGTAACCAGTTTCAGATTCCAGACCTCCGAGGATAAGCGCATGAGCAGTGATCAGACCATCATTTACACCTTGACCGACGAGGCGCCGCTGCTGGCAACCCACGCCTTCCTGCCAGTCGTCAGCGCGTTTGCCAAAGCGGCCGGCATCACCGTCGAGAGCAGCGACATATCGGTTGCCGCCCGCATCCTCGGCGCGTTTCCCGAGCGCCTCAAGCCCGAGCAGCGCGTGCCGGACGCGCTGTCCGAACTGGGCAAGCTGACCCTGACGCCGCAAGCGAACATCATCAAGCTGCCGAACATCAGCGCTTCCGTGTCGCAGCTGGAAACGGCCATCGAGGAACTGCAGGCCAAAGGCTACGACATTCCGCACTACCCGGCCGCGCCGAAGACCGACGAAGAAAAAGAGATCAAGGCCCGCTACGGCAAGTGCATCGGTTCGGCGGTGAACCCGGTCCTGCGTGAAGGCAACTCGGACCGCCGCGCCCCGCGCGCGGTCAAGGAATCGGCCCGCAAGAACCCGCACGCGATGGGCGAATGGTCGGCTGCCTCGCGCACCCACGTCTCGCACATGACCGAGGGCGACTTCTACCACGGCGAAAAGTCGATGACCCTGGAAGCGGCGCGCGACGTCAAGATGGAACTGATCACCAAGAGCGGCCAGACCGTCGTGCTGAAGCAGAAAGTGTCGCTGCTGCAAGGCGAGATCATCGACTCGATGTTCATGAGCCGCAAGGCGCTGCTGGCGTTTTACGAGCAGCAGATCGAGGACGCCAAGAAGACCGGCGTGATGTTCTCGCTGCACGTCAAGGCGACAATGATGAAGGTGTCGCACCCGATCGTGTTCGGTCACTGCGTGCGCATGTTCTACAAGGAAGCGTTCGAAAAGCACGGCGCGCTGCTCGACAGCCTGGGCGTGAACGTCAACAACGGCATGGCCGACCTGTACAACAAGATCGCCGAGCTGCCGGTGTCGCAGCGCGATGAAATCATTCGCGACATCCACGCCTGCCAGGAAGACCGTCCGGCGCTGGCGATGGTCGATTCGGCCAAGGGCATCACCAACTTCCATTCGCCCAACGACGTCATCGTCGACGCGTCGATGCCGGCGATGATCCGCGCCGGCGGCAAGATGTACGGCGCCGACGGCCGCCTGAAGGAAGTCAAGGCAGTCATCCCGGAGAGCACCTTTGCCCGCATCTACCAGGAGATCCTCAACTTTTGCAAATGGCACGGCGCCTTCGATCCGAAGACCATGGGCACCGTGCCGAACGTCGGCCTGATGGCCCAGCAGGCCGAAGAGTACGGCTCGCACGACAAGACCTTCGAAATACCGGAAGACGGCGTGGCCAACATCACCGACCTGGCAACGGGCGAAGTATTGTTGAGCCAAAACGTCGAGCAGGGCGATATCTGGCGCATGTGCCAGGTCAAGGACGCGCCGATCCGCGACTGGGTCAAGCTGGCCGTCACGCGCGCGCGCAACTCCGGCATGCCGGCGGTGTTCTGGCTCGACCCGTACCGTCCGCACGAGAACGAGCTGATCAAGAAAGTGCGAACCTATCTGAAGGACCACGATACGAGCGGCCTCGACATCCAGATCATGTCGCAAGTGCGCGCCATGCGCTACACGCTCGAGCGCATGATCCGCGGCCTCGACACCATTTCCGTCACCGGCAACATTTTGCGCGACTACCTGACCGACCTGTTCCCGATCCTGGAACTGGGCACCAGCGCCAAGATGCTGTCGATCGTCCCGCTGATGGCCGGCGGCGGCATGTACGAAACCGGCGCGGGCGGTTCGGCGCCGAAGCACGTGCAGCAGCTGGTCGAAGAAAACCACCTGCGCTGGGATTCGCTCGGCGAGTTCCTGGCGCTGGCCGTGTCGTTCGAAGACCTCGGCATCAAGACCGGCAACGCCAAGGCCAAGATTCTCGCCGCCACGCTCGACGACGCCACCGGCAAGCTGCTCGACAACCGCAAGTCGCCGTCGCCGAAAACCGGCGAACTCGACAACCGCGGCAGCCAGTTCTACCTGTCGATGTACTGGGCGCAGGAATTGGCCAAGCAGACTGACGACGCCGAACTGGCCGCGCATTTCGCGCCGCTGGCCAAGTCGCTGACGGACAACGAAGCGAAGATCGTCGCCGAATTGCTGGCAGTGCAGGGCAGGCCGGTCGATGTCGGCGGCTACTACAAGCTCGACGAGGCCAAGGTGTCGGCCGCGATGCGTCCTAGCGCAACGTTCAACAATGCGATCGCGACGCTGGCTTAAGCTCAGGCTGCAAGTGGACACAAAAACCCCGCGCGGCCATCTGGCCGCGCGGGGTTTTTTATGGCTATGTCACCGTTAGGTGGGGGATTTTGAACTAACGCCCAACCGTTGAGGTCTGAACCAGACCTTATCGCGTTGGGAGGCCCTGGTGGATCCGGGCAAATTCGGGCAGTTCATCGAGCAGGCCGCCACGCTGACGCTGCGTCAGCGCACCGACCTTGCCGATTGCTTGAACCGTACTTCGCTGCGCGAACAGACCTGCGCGCTGATCGAATCGACCTGGCGCAAGACGTGTCCGCACTGCAGTTCCGGGCGCTTGCATCGTCACGGCCACGCGCACGGGCTGCAACGCTATCGCTGTGTCGACTGCGCCCGCAGCTGCAACGCGTTGACGGGCACGCCGCTGGCCAGAATGCGCGAGCGCGGCAAATGGCTGCCCTACCTGGACGGCAGGCTGCAGTCGAACACGGTGCGCCGCGCCGCGACAGTCGCCGGCGTCCACAAGAACACCAGTTTTCGCTGGCGCCACCGGTTCCTGATGCAAACCAAGCGCGACCGCATTTGTCCGCTTTCGGGCGTCACCGAAGCCGACGAAACTTATCTGCTCGAGTCGCAGAAGGGATCGCGCCAACTGAACCGGCCGGCGCGCCGCCGTGGCGGGTCGGCCCGGAGGCGCGGCATTTCGCATGAGCACGACTGCATCCTGGTGGCGCGTGACCGAAGCGGCAGGACGGTTGACTTTGTCACGGGACGGGCGCCGCTGCGGCACGCCCACCTGCAGCGCTGCCTGGCGCCGGCGCTGGGCACCGATATTCTGCTGGTCACCGACGGCCATCCTGCCTACCGGGTGTTTGCCCGCGCGAGCGGGATCCCCCACCATGCCGTCAACCTGTCGGCCGGGGCGCGCGTGGCAGGCGATATGCACGTGCAAAACGTCAACGCCTATCACAGCCGGTTCAAGCAATGGCTGCATGGATTTCACGGCGTTGCAAGCCGGTATCTGCCGAATTACCTGGGTTGGCAGTGGGCGATCGACGGTGGCCGCATCGATTCACCGGAAATGTTGCTCAGGTCGGCGCTCGGCGCCTTCCCACACTTAATGGTGACATAGCCTTTTTTATCGATTGACGACTCAAAAAGTCGTTTTCACTTTTGAGTGGCATAATCTTGACTCTTATGCACGACCGGCAGTCGCAGCAACGTCCAATAGGGAGACACACAATGTACCAACACATCACCGTCCCGGCCGAGGGCCAGAAAATCGGCGTCAACGCCGACCTGTCGCTCGCAGTGCCGGATAATCCGATCATTCCCTTCATCGAAGGCGACGGCACCGGCATCGACATCACGCCGGTCATGATCAAGGTGGTCGACGCCGCGGTCGCCAAGGCCTACGGCGGCGCGCGCAAGATCAGCTGGATGGAAGTGTTCGCCGGCGAGAAGTCGACCTCCGTGTACGGCCCCGACGTGTGGCTGCCGGAAGAAACGCTCGGCGCCGTCAAGGACTACGTCGTCTCGATCAAGGGTCCGTTGACGACGCCCGTCGGCGGCGGCATCCGTTCGCTCAACGTGGCGCTGCGCCAGCAGCTCGACCTGTACGTGTGCCTGCGCCCGGTGCGCTATTTCGCCGGCGTGCCGTCGCCGCTGAAACAGCCCGAGAAGACCGACATGGTCATCTTCCGCGAGAATTCGGAAGACATCTACGCCGGCATCGAGTGGCAGCAGGGCTCCGAGGGCGCCAGGAAACTAATCGATTTCCTGATCAAGGAAATGGGCGTCAACAAGATCCGCTTCCCGGCAACGTCCGGCATCGGCATCAAGCCGGTCTCGATCGAAGGCACCGAACGCCTGGTGCGCAAGGCGATCCAGTACACCATCGACAACGACAAGCCGTCGGTGACCATCGTCCACAAGGGCAACATCATGAAGTACACCGAGGGCGGCTTCCGCGACTGGGCGTACGCGCTGGCGCAGAAGGAATTCGGCGCCGAGCTGATCGATGGCGGCCCGTGGATGAAGTTCAAGAACCCGAAGACCGGCCGCGACATCATCATCAAGGATTCGATCGCCGATGCCTTCCTGCAGCAGATCCTGCTGCGGCCGAACGAGTACAGCGTCATCGCGACCCTGAACCTGAACGGCGACTACATCTCCGACGCGCTCGCCGCCCAGGTCGGCGGCATCGGCATCGCGCCGGGCGCCAACATGTCCGACTCGGTGGCCATGTTCGAAGCGACCCACGGCACCGCGCCGAAATACGCCGGCAAGGATTACGTCAATCCCGGCTCGATGATCCTGTCGGCCGAAATGATGCTGCGCCACATCGGCTGGCTCGAAGCTGCCGACCTGATCATCTCGTCGATGCAAAAATCGATCACCTCGAAGCGCGTCACCTACGATTTTGCGCGCCTGATGGAGGACGCCACCCAGGTGTCGTGCTCCGGCTTCGGCGACGTCATGGTAGAAAATATGTAGATGTTTGCCGGCCGAGCAGCTCGGCCGCCGCATCCGCCAGGCCCCGCTTTCCGATCGATGCGGGGCTTTTTTCATCGGAAAAACGGATCGATGTGGCGGTTTGGACAACGCAATAGCCACTTGTTGTAGCGCCGCCGCGGCGGCTGTTCGATTGCGAATGAATATGTGCGCCGACGCGTTATAATTTCCTCCCGATAATTAAAATGTCCGTGTATCCATGAACTCTTCAGTGATGAGGAAGCATTTTCGCCAAGCCGACCGCCTGATGCTGGTCATCCTCTGGGGCCTGTTTGTCATGGCGCTCGGATTGTCCGCCTTGCACGACACGCTGCGCTGGGCGCTGTGGATCGGCTTGCCGGCGGCGCTGTTGCCGACCGCGATGATCGTCTATAACGGCGGCACCCGGCTGACCGCGTCGACGGTGGCGGTGGCGCTGATGGTGTTTAGCGGCTTGCACATCCACCAGGGCGGCGGCATCAACGAACTGCACTTCGGCATTTTTGTGCTGCTCGCTTTCCTGCTGTGCTATCGCGACTGGGTGGTCATCGTTGTGGCCGCGGCCACCATTGCCGTCCACCACCTGTCGTTCAACTACCTGCAGGAACTGGGCTTCGGCGTGCGCTGCATGACGGAACCGGGATTCGCACGCGTACTGGTGCATGCCGCGTACGTCGTCGTCGAGTCGGCCGTGCTGTGCTTCCTGGCCGTGCTGTCGCGCCGCGAAGCGATCCAGGCGGGCGAACTGGCGTTCGGCGTGGCCGGCTTGTCGCGCGGCGCCCCCGGCAGCATCGACCTGCGCCAGCCGGCGCACGCCGCCACCAGCGTTACCGCCCAGGCGCTGCACGACATGATCGATACTTTGCATGGCGCGCTCGAACGGGTGCAGACCGGCGTCGGCGCGATTGCCGGCGCCTCGCGCGAAATCGCGTCAGGCAATATCGACCTGTCGCAGCGCACCGAGCACCAGGCTGGCGCGCTGCAAGGCACGGTCGCGTCGATGGAAGCGCTGACCGAACGGGTCCGCCAGAACGGCGACAATGCGCGCCTGGCCAACCAGCTGGCCATCTCCGCTTCCGGCGTCGCCGTCAGCGGTGGCGAAGTGGTAGCGCGGGTCATCGAGACGATGGCGTCGATTAATCAGTCATCGAAGAAAATCGTCGACATCATTTCGGTGATCGACGGTATCGCCTTCCAGACCAACATCCTCGCGCTGAATGCCGCCGTCGAGGCAGCCCGCGCTGGCGAGCAGGGTCGCGGATTTGCCGTGGTCGCATCCGAAGTTCGCAACCTCGCGCAGCGCTCGGCCGCCGCGGCGAAGGAAATCAAGACGCTGATCGGCGACTCGGTCGGCCGCGTCGAAACCGGCACGGCGCTGGTGAGCACGGCGGGAACGACGATGGGCGAAATTGTCGCCAGCGTCGAGCGCGTCACCGGCATCATCGGCCAGATCAGCGCCGCCAGCCAGGAGCAGGAGGGCGATATCGGCCGCATCAACCTGGCCCTCACCGACGTCGATGCGGTAACCCGGCAAAATGCGGCACTGGTGGAACACGCGGCGACGGCTTCCCAATCGCTGCAGGATCAGGCCGACAGCCTCTCCGCCGTCGTCGCCACGTTCACGCTCGATGCGGCTGGCCGCCGGCGCCCGCGGATCGACGCCTGACGCCGCGTCTGTCGACAGCAAAACGTCGCTGCTAGCACTTTTGCCGGTCTTGCTCTGCTAGTAATAGTAACTGTCTCCGATTTGCGGCACTTCGGCGTCCGGATGCGCGAAAAGGCGGCCACGGCCGGGTTCGCGCACCACACCTGCAGCTGTGTCGTCGCCGGTGTCGATCTGCGCCACAGATGCGCCGGAACCGGACGGCAGGCGATCGTCAACCCAAGCGTGCGCAGCCTGTTTTCCGAAAACGGTACAGTGCGAACAATCGCGAGGGCGAAAAAAAACCCCGCCGCAGCGGGGTTTTTTACATCGGGTGTTTTTACGCAGCCTGGATGTTGGAAGCTTGCTTGCCTTTAGGGCCTTGCGTGACTTCGAATTGAACTTTTTGACCTTCTTTGAGGGTCTTGAAACCGTTCATGTTGATCGCGGAGAAGTGCGCAAACAGATCTTCGCCGCCGTCATCTGGAGTGATGAAGCCAAAACCTTTGGAATCATTGAACCACTTAACTGTACCTGTTGCCATAAAAAGAACTTTCAAAAAAAACTAATCACACGAGCCATAAAAGCAAGAAGCTTCTTGCCTCCTCCTCAGCCTACTTACTTCTTATCTATCAACAAGTACAAAAAGTACAAGTCAATAACCGCATTGTTGGCGGAATAACTATTGAAGTCAAGCGCTTTTGAACAGGGGTTGTTTTTTTGGCTAGATGGGTCTGAAACGCAACTCTTGATTTTTCGAATCGGGTCGCCATCTGCGCACTAGTCGGAAAGCGCGTAAGATGGAAAACAAATGTAAATGCCCTGATCTTTACGCATTGCATCACCTTCGAAAGCATTAGAATAAAGCGTATGGCGACCAAGCAAGATACCGAACAAGTACTGGAGCGGCAGACCGTCAAACCGCCGCCGCTGTATCAGGTGGCACTGCTGAACGACGACTATACGCCGATGGAGTTTGTAGTGGCCATAATCGAGGAGTACTTCAACAAGGATCGGGAGACGGCGACGCAGATCATGCTGGCCGTTCACCGCCATGGTAAAGGGGTGTGCGGAGTGTTTTCCAAAGATATAGCGTGTACCAAAGTGGAGTTTGTTTTAACGCATGCGCGCAAGGCGGGGCATCCCCTGCAGTGCGTGATGGAGGAAGTATGATTGCGCAGGAATTGGAAGTCTCTTTACACATGGCCTTTGTCGAAGCACGGCAAGCACGGCATGAATTTATTACCGTTGAGCATTTGCTGTTGGCGCTTCTGGACAACCCATCGGCCGCTGAAGTCCTGCGCGCCTGTGCGGTCAACATCGATGACCTGCGGAAAACCTTGACGAACTTTATCGGCGATAACACGCCGACGGTGCCGGGCACGGGCGAAGTCGATACCCAGCCGACGCTCGGATTCCAGCGCGTGATTCAGCGTGCGATCATGCACGTCCAATCGGCGTCGAACGGCAAGAAGGAAGTAACCGGCGCCAATGTGCTGGTGGCTATCTTTGGCGAGAAAGACTCGCATGCCGTTTACTACCTGCACCAGCAGGGCGTGACCCGCCTCGACGTGGTCAATTTCATTTCGCACGGCGTGCGCAAGGATCAGCAGGCTGATACCCAGAAGACTTCCGAAGGCGTCGAAGAAGCGCAGGTCGAAGGTCAGCCGAAGGAAAGCCCGCTCGACCAGTTCACCCAGAATCTGAACAAGGCCGCCGCCGAAGGCAAGATCGATCCGCTGATCGGCCGCGAGGACGAAGTCGACCGCGTCATCCAGATCCTGTGCCGTCGCCGCAAGAACAATCCGCTGCTCGTCGGCGAAGCCGGCGTCGGCAAGACCGCCATCGCCGAAGGCCTGGCCTGGCGCATCACGCAGGAAGAAGTGCCTGAAATACTGCAGAACGCGATCGTCTATTCGCTCGACATGGGCGCGCTGCTGGCCGGCACCAAATACCGCGGCGACTTCGAGCAGCGCCTGAAGGCGGTGCTCAAGCAGCTCAAGGAAATGCCGCACGGCATCTTGTTCATCGACGAGATCCACACCATCATCGGCGCCGGGTCGGCATCGGGCGGCACGCTCGACGCGTCGAACCTGCTCAAGCCTGCGCTCGCCAATGGCCAGCTCAAGTGCATCGGCGCGACCACCTACACCGAGTTCCGCGGCGTGTTCGAAAAAGACCACGCGCTGTCGCGGCGCTTCCAGAAGGTCGACGTCAACGAGCCGAGCGTCGAGCAGACGATCCAGATCCTGCGTGGCCTGAAGTCGCGTTTCGAAGAGCACCACGGCGTCAAGTATTCGTCGTCGGCGCTGTCGACCGCTGCCGAACTGGCGGCGCGCTTCATCAACGACCGTCACCTGCCCGACAAGGCGATCGACGTCATCGATGAAGCCGGCGCTGCCCAGCGCATCTTGCCGAAGTCGAAGCAGAAGAAGACCATCGGCAAGGCCGAGATCGAGGACATCATTGCCAAGATCGCGCGCATCCCGCCGCAAACGGTCAACCAGGACGACCGCAGCAAGCTGCAGACCATCGACCGCGATCTGCGCAACGTCGTGTTCGGCCAGGAGCCTGCGATCGATGCGCTGTCGTCGGCCATCAAGATGGCGCGCGCCGGGCTGGGCAAGACGGACAAGCCGATCGGCTCGTTCCTGTTCTCCGGTCCGACCGGCGTCGGCAAGACCGAGGTGGCCAAGCAACTGGCGTTCATCCTCGGCATCGAGCTGATCCGCTTCGACATGTCCGAGTACATGGAGCGCCACGCGGTGAGCCGGCTGATCGGCGCGCCACCGGGTTACGTCGGTTTCGACCAGGGTGGCCTGCTGACCGAGGCGATCACCAAGAAGCCGCACGCGGTACTGCTGCTCGACGAGATTGAAAAAGCCCACCCGGACATTTTCAACATCCTGCTGCAGGTGATGGACCATGGCACCTTGACGGACAACAACGGCCGCAAGGCTGACTTCCGTAACGTCATCATCATCATGACCACCAATGCGGGCGCCGAAAGCCTGACCAAGCGTTCGATGGGGTTCACCGAGTCGAAGGCGCCTGGCGACGAGATGGCCGACATCAAGCGCATGTTCACGCCGGAGTTCCGCAACCGGATCGACGCGATCATCAGCTTCCGTGCACTGGACGAGGAAATCATCCTGCGCGTGGTCGACAAGTTCCTGATGCAACTCGAGGAGCAGCTGCACGAGAAGAAGGTCGAGGCGATCTTCACCGAGAAGCTGCGCAAGTTCCTGTCGCAGAAGGGCTTCGATCCGCAGATGGGCGCGCGCCCGATGGCACGCCTGATCCAGGACATGATCCGCAAGGCGCTGGCCGACGAGCTGCTGTTTGGCCGCCTGGTCAACGGCGGGCGCATCACGGTCGACCTCGACGACAAAGACAACGTCGTGCTCGAGTTCCCCGAGTCCGATGCGACGCCGCCGACCGCGCCGCCAGAGACCGTCGAAATCGAGTAAGCGCAGCGCCAACAAAAAACCCGTCGGACGCAAGTCCCGCGGGTTTTTTTACGTCTGCCCGATGCGCACTGCGCGTGCCGGCTTACATCACTTTGACGGCCCGTCCAATGAACAGCACCGGACCTGTCGGCCGGCTCAGCGGCGAGCCATTCACCGGCTCCAGCGTGACCTCGAACAGCTGGTCCGGCTGCACATTCGGCAGCGCGTCGAGCGCAATGGTGATCGTCTGGCCTGGCTTGACTAAGCCCAGCGACACCGGTCCCCGCCAGCCGTTCGCCTTGGTCCAGAACTGCAGCGATTTATCGCTCGGCACCGCCGCCGAGGAAAGCGGCGTCAGCGTCACCTGGCGCGACGCGCTCGCCTGCACCACGTAGCCCGGCGTCTTGTCCTGCGGCCCAGCCAGCACCACCATGTACTGCGGCGCGCCAGGCGCCGCCAGGCGCGTGGCCAGCGTCGCCGTCAGCAGCGCGCTGGCGATCAGCGATCCAGCCGTCAGCGCGCGCCACAGCCCGAGGCTGCTCCACATCGGCGTCGGCTGGGACGGCGCCTGCGCCGCTTCCGCCATCGCGCTACGCTCGATGCGCCGCCACAGCCGGCTTGATGGCGCGATCGGCTCGACCAGCGCCGTCAACGGCAGCAGGTCCGCTTCCCACTGCTGTACGGCCAGCCGCAATGCCGGTTCGTCGCGCACGCGCCGCTCGATATCGCGCCGCGCTTCGCCCGACAAGGTGCCCAGCACGTACTCGGCCGCCTGCGCGCTCGATTCTTCGGAAAGGGAGGGAAGGGGACGACTCATGACAGGCACACTTTCAACGACGCCAGGCTGCGCTTGATCCACGACTTGACGGTACCCATCGGCGCATCGACGCGCGCGGCAATTTCACTGTGCGACAGGCCTTCGACATAGGCGTGCAGCAGGCAGTTGCGCCGCACCGGTTCGAGCTGTTCGAGGCATTCGCCGATCTGTCCTGCGCTGGCGCGAAACGCAAACGCATCGGCGACATCGGCCCAGCGCTCCATCGACGCCTTCGCATCGATCGCGGCGGCCGCGTCGTCGTCGACCATCACCTCGCGGCCATGATCGCGCACCGCGTTCAGCGCCAGGTGGCGGGTGATCGAGTACATCCAGCCGCGCGCCGCGCCACGCAGCGGATCGTAGCTGCCGGCGCCGGTCCACACCTTGATAAATGCATCGTGCACGATGTCCTCCGCCAGTGCGCTGTCGCGCACAATGCGCTGGGCCACGCCGAGCAGGCGCGCGCTTTCCTGGTCGTACAGGCGGCGCAAGGCCGCCTGCTCGCCCGCGGCGCACGCGTTCAACGCAGCTTCGTAATCAAATTCTTCGGCGCGGTCTGGCAAAGGAAAGCCTGTTGGTAAGCCTGATAACAGGCAACGTCGATAGGAGAAATTCTTTGCTGAATCCTAACACACGACCATTCCCGTTCGCTTAGCTCGCTTTCCAGAAGATGTAGTCGCCCTGGTACATGACGACGGTGCGCTGGCCCCTCGATTCCGGCGTGCATCCGGTTGCCGGCGCCGCGCCGCCTTTGAGCGCAACGCGCTGGATGTACGTGGTGCCCATCATCGCGCCGCTCCCCATTGCCGGGTTTGCCTTGACCAGCTGGAACGGGATGTTGCCCGCTCCGGAAGGCGCGAGCGCCACCTGGGTGCCGCTCACGGTCGAGCCGTCGCTGGAAGCCCAGGTCGCCGGCGGGCCGTAGTAAGTTCCGACCGCGTTGCCGCTGCGATCCATCAGCGCCGCTTTCGGGCCGATAAAGGTCCACTCGACCTGGCCGGGCATGCCGGCCTTGTCCTTGCACTCGTACGTCAGTTCGCCTTTGGCGACCGTTTCCATGGCGACGACGTTGCCCGCCGGGACCTTGACCGACTCGGGCAGCGCGTCCTGCGAATACGTGCTCTTCGCGGCCATGGTGGTGCAGGCGCCGAGCAGGCTGACAGCGGCGGCGAGGGCAAGCAGGGAAGGTGGTCGCATGGTGTTTCTCCTATGGGGTAAGTGGAATGTGCAGCGCGTCGTTGTCGACACTGCTGTTAGTACTACCCGCGGAGGCGACGTTTGGATGCACTGCGTTAAAAGTATTTTTTCGGCGCCGTCAAGGCGACTGCACAAACGTCTTCGATGTGCTCATCCATTTGTTTGATCTGTGTCAAGCCGCGAAATAGTGGCAAGAGCCTAATCAATAATGTTGAGTTCAGCGAAAATCCGGAGATGCCCATGCCGCTAGAAATGATCCGCCCGCGCATTAGCGGGACAGTGCGCGACCTGCGCGGCAGCGTGCCCGCCACCATCGCGCTGGCCGGGCGCGCGCTGCGCGGGCCGGTCAACCAGGGCACCGCCCTCTGGCGCTTCGCCGATTTCGAGCGCATCTTCGGCGGCCTGTGGGCCGACAGCCGGCTTGGCTTCGACGTGCGCGACTTTTTCCACCGGGGCGGCGCCCAGGCCATCGTCGTGCGCCTCTACCATCCCGGCGGCGCCGGCAACAGCCATGCCACGCTCGACGCCAATGGCTTGCTGCTGCGTGCACTCACGCCCGGCAGCTGGGGCAACCTGCTGCGCGCCCGCATCGACCACAATATCGTGCCCGCCAATCCGAGCCGCTTCAACCTCACCGTGCGCGACTGCGGCACCGGCAAACTCGAAATATTCCGCGACCTGTCGTGGCACCCCGGCGATCCGCGCCGCGCCGACGAAGTCGTCGCCGCCATGTCGCACATGGTCAGTGCGTCCTTGCCGGCGGCGCGCCCGCACGCCCACGCCGATCTGGCGCCGGCCGCCAGCCCGCCGCGCGTTGCACTGTGGGCCGATAATGCGCCCGCCACCAGCAGCCGTGCCAACGTCCTGGCCGACGACGGCGGCACGCTCGAACAAGCCGACTTCACCGGCCCCATCGACTTCGACGGCAAAAAGGGCCGCTACCTTCTGCGCGACCCGGATTTCTTCACGCTGGTGCATGATTAGTGAACCCGACCGGGAGCGATCCCGTCCCGCATCCGACCTGACCTTCACACCGCTGCCAGTGCGCGCCGCAAGTCCTCGCGCTGGTCCTCGATGTGTTCCACCCCAACCGACAGCCGGATCAGCGCATCGCTGATCCCCAGCTGCGCGCGCTGCTCGGGCGGGATGGTGGCATGCGTCATCAGCGCCGGATGCTCGATCAGGCTCTCCACCCCGCCCAGGCTTTCGGCCAGCGTGAACAATTCGCAGCGCTCGAGGAAGCGGCGCGCGCCCGCCAGGTCGCATGCCAGCTCGATCGAGATGATGCCGCCGAAGCCATTCATCTGCCGCTTCGCCAGCGCGTGCTGCGGATGCGATTCGAGCCCCGGGTAAAACACGCGCCTGACCTTCGGCTCGCGCTCGAGCCAGCGCGCCAGGGCCATGGCGTTGTCGCAGTGGCGCTCCAGACGCAGCGCCAGCGTCTTGATCCCGCGTAGCACCAGGAAGCTGTCGAACGGACCCTGGATGGCGCCGACCGAGTTTTGCAGGAAGCCCAGCTGCTCGGCCCACGCCTCCTGGTGCGGCTCGCGGCCTGCCACCGCGATGCCGCCGATGACGTCCGAGTGCCCGTTCATGAACTTGGTCGTCGAATGCACCACGATGTCGATCCCCGCTTCCAGCGGGCGCTGCACGATCGGGCTGGCGAAGGTGTTGTCGCACACGGTGATGATGCCGCGCGCCCGGCACAGCGTGGCGATCGCCGCCAGGTCGGCCAGCTTGAGCATCGGGTTGGTCGGCGACTCGACCCACACCATTTTCGTCTCCGGCCGCAGCGCCGCCGCCAGCGCTTCGGGGTCCGACAGGTCGACGTAGCTGAACTGGTGGCCCGCGCTGCGCCTGCGCACCCGCTCGAACAGGCGGTAGGTGCCGCCGTACATGTCGTCGCCGGCGATGATGTGGGCGCCGGCGTCGAGCAGCTCGAGCACCGTCGAAATGGCGGCCAGGCCCGACGCGAACGCGAACGCGCGCGCGCCGCCTTCGAGGTCGGCCACGCAGCGCTCCAGCGCCCAGCGGGTCGGGTTGTGCGAGCGGCCGTAGTCGAGCCCCTTGTGCACGCCCGGGCTTTCCTGCACATACGTCGAGGTAGCGTAAATCGGCGGCATCACCGCGCCGGTACTGGGGTCGGGCGCCTGGCCGGCATGGATGACGCGGGTGGCGAGATGCTTCGGTGCGGTGCGGTCAGCGTTCACGATAGTGTCCTGCGCAAGTGGTTGAGGAGGTCGAAACGCGTGATCAGGCCATGGAACCGCGTGTCGTCGGCAATCACCGCGGTCAGGCCGCGGTCGAGGATGTCGCGCAGCTGCTGCATGCTGGCCGACGGGCGCAGCGTCTGCAGCTGCGCGGTCATGGTGTCGGCTACCGGCGTGCCGAAGCCGCCGCCGTCGGCCGTCACGTGCAGCAGCAGGTCCGATTCGTCGATGATGCCGGCCAGCCGGCCGTCGTCGATCACCGGCAGCTGCCCCAGGTCGGCGCTGCGCATGCGGTTGAACGCGGTCAGCAGCGTGTCGGTCGGCGCGACCGTGACGACGTCGCCGCCGTCGTAGCGGCGCCCGATCAGGTCGCGCAGGTCGCCCAGCCGCGGGCGCGCCAGCAGGCCCTGGTCGAACATCCAGCCGTCGCTGTAGACCTTCGTCAGGTAGCGCGTGCCGGTGTCGCACACGAACGTGGCGACCCGTTTCGGCGTTGTCTGCGCGCGACAGTACTTCAGCGCCGCCGCCAGCAGCGTGCCCGATGACGAGCCGCCGAGGATGCCTTCTTCGCGCAGCAGCAATCGCGCCGACTGGAAGCTTTCTTCGTCGCTGATGGTGTAGGCGACGCGCACGCGCGACAGGTCGGCAATCGACGGGATGAAGTCTTCGCCGATGCCTTCGACTGCCCACGAACCGGATACTTCCGACAGGTGGCCCGTCTGCACGTACTCGGCCAGGATCGAGCCTTTCGGGTCGGCCAGCACGAATTCGAGCGCCGGCTGCACGTCGGCGAAATAGCGCGTAAGACCCGCCAGCGTGCCGCCCGAGCCGACGCCGACTACCACCGCATCGAGGTCGTGCGCGCTCTGCTGCCACAGCTCCGGACCGGTGGTGCTGTAGTGCGCCAGCGGATTGGCCGGATTGTTGAACTGGTCGGCGAACCAGGCGCCCGGGATCTCGCGCGCCAGCCGGGCCGCGTAGTCCTGGTAGTACTCGGGATGGCCCTTGCCGACGTCGGAGCGGGTCAGGTGGATCTCGGCGCCGAGCGCCTTCAGGTGCAGTACCTTCTCGACCGCCATCTTGTCCGGCACCACCAGCACCACCCGGTAGCCCTTGATGCGCGCCACCAGCGCCAGGCCGATGCCGGTGTTGCCGGCGGTCGCCTCGACCACCACGCCGCCAGGCTGCAGGCTGCCGTCGGCTTCCGCGGCGGCGATCATCGCCATGCCGATCCGGTCCTTGATCGATCCGCCGGGATTTTGCGACTCGAGCTTGAGGAACAGCTGGCACAAGCCCGTGTCGATCCGCTTGACCTCCATCAGCGGCGTGTTGCCGATCAGTGAAAACAACGCCGCTTGCGATGCATTCTGCATGATATTGCCTCCGTCATCCTGTTTGTATATACCTGGACTTCGAATTCTGCGCCTTCGAGGCGACCGGCTTTTGACCTGCCTCTCTATCGACGCTTATGCGCCTGCCTTCAATTTTCTCCAAAGGGTAGTGCGGCTGATGCCAAGGTATTGCGCCGCCTCCTCGCGCTTGCCGCCGAAGCGCGCCAGCACCTGCTGCACGGTTTCGGCAGGCAGCAGGGCGGCCACGGGGGCCGGCTCGGCGTCCGCCGTGCGTCCCAGTTCCGGCACCACCGCCAGCACGAAGGTTGGCGTCAGCGCTTGCAGCGGCTCGGCCGCCAGGTACAGCGCCAGGCGCTGCGTCAGGTTGCGCAGTTCGCGCACGTTGCCGGGCCACTCGTAACGCTCGAACAGCGCCGCGCACGCTGCGACTTCGGCGTGCAAATTGGGATGCGGCCGCGCCCCCAGCGCCGCCAGCGCATTCTTCAGCGACCATTCGGCCAGCGCCGCGATGTCGCCGCGCCGCGCGCGAAGCGGCGGCAGGGCGATGCGCAGCACCGCCAGCCGGTAGTACAGGTCGGCCCGAAAGCGTCCCTCGCGCACGCGCGCCTCGAGGTCGCAGTGGGTCGCGCTGATCACCCGCACGTTGACCGCCACCGGCCGCGTGCCGCCGACCCGCACCACCTCGCGTTCCTCCAGCACCCGCAGCAGGCGCGTTTGCAGCGCCAGCGGCATTTCGCCGATCTCGTCGAGGAACAGGGTGCCGCGGTTGGCCGCCTCGAACAGGCCGGCGTGGCCGCCGCGCCGCGCGCCGGTAAACGCGCCTTCCTCGTGGCCGAACAGTTCCGACTCCAGCAGCGACTCGGCCACCGCGCCGCAATTGAGCGCCACGAACGGCCGGTTCATCCCCAGGCTGCGCGGACTCTCGCGGTGGATCGCCTGCGCCGCCAGTTCCTTGCCGGTGCCGGTTTCGCCTTCGATCAGCACCGTCGCCGGCGAGCGCGCGTACAGCACCACCTGCTGGCGCAGCTTCTCCATCGGCGCCGAATCGCCGCGCAGGTCGTTCAGGCCGTGGCGCGCGCGCAGCGTGTCGGCCACCGCCACCGTGCGCCGGCCGCGGTTCGATTCGAGCTGGGTCAGGCGCGCCATCTCGAGCGCATCGTCGAACGCCTGGCGGATCGACGCCGCCGAGTACACGAATACGCCGGACAGGCCCGCTTCCTCGGCCAGGTCGGTGATCAGGCCGGCGCCGACGATCGCCTCGATCCCTTCAGCCTTCAGTTCATTGATGCGCGCGCGCGCGTCTTCTTCCGTCACGTAAGTGCGCTGCGCGATGCCGGCGCCGAAGGTGGCCGAAAACTCGGCCAGTTCCGGCAGCGGCGACTGGTAGGTGATCACGCCGATGCGCTGCGAGATGCGGCGCGCGCGCGCCAGCGCCTGCATCATGTCGAAGCCGCTCGCCTTGGCGATGACCACCGGCGCCGACACGCGCCCCTTCAGGTAGGCAGCGTTCGAGCCGGCGGCGATGACGACGTCGCAGCGCTCGGTGGCCATGCGCTCGCGGATATGGCGCGCGGCGTCATCGAAGCCGAGGTGGATCGGCTCGATCGTGGCCAGGTGGTCGTACTCGAGCGTGATGTCGCGCAGCAGGTCCGACAGGCGCGACACGGATACGGTCCAGATGACCGGGCGCTCCATGTCTTCGGTTGTGGCGGCAGAGTAAGGCATCCCATTATTGTACTCCTTCGCCGTTCCACTGTTTCAACTTGAAACGTCGCTTGAAACGAGAGCCGACCGCTTGACTTTTTGATAAATTGTTGTGACTCCATGATTTTAAACGCTTTCCAGCGTCAGGCAGCCGTCGGAGCGGTCGCTGGCACGGTCATTGCAATGTAAAGCGCATGCAGTTTGATGAAACACTACAGGAGAGCACACCATGAGAGAAACCCGGGGCGCGATGTTTCGCCGAGCGGTCGCCGAAGAATCGCCGTTGCAGGTCGTCGGCGCCATCACCGCCTACACTGCGCGCATGGCCGAGCAGACCGGCTACAAGGCGCTCTACCTGTCCGGTGGCGGCGTCGCCGCCAATTCGCTCGGCATGCCCGACCTGGGCATCAGCACCATGGACGACGTCATCACCGACGCCCAGCGCATCACCGACGCCTGCGGCCTGCCGCTGATGGTCGACATCGACACCGGCTGGGGCGGCGCCTTCAACATCGCCCGCACGATTCGCCACATGATCCGCGCCGATGTCGCCGCCGTCCACATGGAAGACCAGGTCTCGGCCAAGCGTTGCGGCCACCGTCCGGGCAAGGAAATCGTCAGCAAGGAAGAGATGGTCGATCGCATCAAGGCCGCCGTCGACGCCCGCCACGACGAGAGCTTCGTCATCATGGCGCGCACCGACGCGCTGGCGGTCGAAGGCCTGAACGCAGCGATCGACCGCGCATGCGCCTATGTCGAAGCGGGCGCCGACATGATCTTCCCTGAAGCGATCACCAGACTCGAGATGTACAGCCAGGTGCGCGACGCGGTCGGCGTGCCGATCCTCGCCAATCTCACCGAATTTGGCGCCACGCCGCTGTTTACGCTCGACGAACTGCGCGAGCACAAGGTCGACATCGCGCTGTACTGCTGCGGCGCGTACCGCGCCATGAACGCCGCCGCGCTCAACTTCTACAAGACGCTGCGCGCCGAAGGCACCCAGAAGAACGTCGTTGCGACGATGCAGTCGCGCATGGAACTGTACGACTACCTCGGCTACCACGACTACGAGAAAAAGCTCGACTCGCTGTTCGCCCAGGGCAAAGAAAAATAATCGATCCACACCGGAGATAGAAAAATGACTGACAAAGCAAACGCCCCGACCGAAGCGGTCGCCTTCAAGCCAAAAAAATCCGTCGCGCTGTCCGGCGTCGCCGCCGGTAACACGGCCCTGTGCTCGGTCGGCAAGACCGGCAACGACCTGCACTACCGTGGCTACGACATCCTCGACATCGCCGACACCAGCGAATTCGAGGAAATCGCCTACCTGCTGGTGCACGGCAAACTGCCCAACGCGGCCGAACTGAAAGCCTACAAGACATACCTGAAATCGATGCGCGGCCTGCCGCAGGTTGTCAAGCTGGCGCTCGAAGCGCTGCCGGCTGCGGCGCACCCGATGGACGTGATGCGCACCGGTGTCTCCGCGCTCGGCTGCGCGCTGCCGGAAAAGGACGACCACAACGTGCCGGGCGCGCGCGAAATCGCCGACCGCCTGATGGCGTCGTTCGGCTCGATGCTGCTTTACTGGTACCACTTCAGCCACAACGGCCGGCGCATCGACGTCGAGACCGACGACGACTCGATCGGCGGCCACTTCCTGCACCTGCTGCACGGCGAGAAACCGTCCGACGCCTGGGTCAAGGCGATGCACACTTCGCTGATCCTGTACGCCGAACACGAATTCAACGCGTCCACCTTCACCGCGCGCGTCATCGCCGGCACCGGCTCGGACATCCACTCGGCCATCACCGGCGCCATCGGCGCGCTGCGCGGACCGAAGCACGGCGGCGCCAACGAAGCGGCGCTCGAAATCCAGGAACGCTACGAGAACCCGGACGAAGCCGAAGCCGACATCCGCCGCCGCGTCGAGAACAAGGAAGTCGTCATCGGCTTCGGCCACCCGGTCTACACCATCTCCGACCCGCGCAACGTCGTCATCAAGGAGCTGGCGCGCAATCTGTCGCAGGAAGCCGGTTCGACCAAGATGTTCGACATCGCCGAGCGCCTCGAAACCGTCATGTGGGACGTGAAGAAGATGTTCCCGAACCTCGACTGGTTCTCCGCTGTCTCATACCATGTGATGGGCGTGCCGACGTCGATGTTTACGCCGCTGTTCGTCATTTCGCGCACCTCGGGCTGGGCTGCCCACGTCATCGAGCAGCGCATCGACAACAAGATCATTCGCCCGAGCGCGAACTACGTCGGTCCCGAAGACCTCAAGTTCGTACCGATCGCGGACCGCAAGTAAGGAAAGCCATATGAATATCGACTACCGCAAACCGCTGCCGGGCACCGCGCTCGACTACTTCGACACCCGCGCCGCCATCGACGCGATCGAAGAAGGCGCCTACGACAAGCTGCCGTACACCTCGCGCGTACTGGCCGAGAACCTGGTGCGCCGCTGCGACCCGGCCACGCTCACCGCGTCGCTGCGCCAGTTCATCGAGCGCCGCCAGGACCTCGACTTCCCGTGGTTCCCGGCACGCGTCGTCTGCCACGACATCCTCGGCCAGACCGCGCTGGTCGACCTGGCCGGTTTGCGCGACGCGATTGCCGCCCAGGGCGGCGACCCCGCCATGGTCAACCCGGTGGTGCCGACCCAGCTCGTCGTCGACCACTCGCTGGCTGTCGAAAGCGCCGGCTTCGACCCCGACGCCTTCGACAAGAACCGCGCCATCGAGGATCGCCGCAATGAAGACCGCTTCCACTTCATTGAATGGACCAAGAAGGCCTTCAAGAACGTCGATGTGATCCCGCCCGGTAACGGCATCCTGCACCAGATCAACCTCGAGCGCATGTCGCCGGTCATCCAGGTGCAGAACGGCGTCGCCTTCCCCGATACCCTGGTCGGCACCGACTCGCACACCCCGATGGTCGACGCGCTCGGCGTCATCGCCATCGGCGTCGGCGGCCTTGAAGCGGAAAGCGTCATGCTCGGACGCGCATCGTGGATGCGCCTGCCCGACATCATCGGCGTCGAACTGTCCGGCAAGCCGCAGCCGGGCATCACCGCCACCGACATCGTGCTGGCGCTGACCGAATTCCTGCGCAACGCCAAGGTCGTCTCGTCCTACCTCGAGTTTTACGGCGCGGGCGCCTCGCACCTGACCCTGGGCGACCGCGCCACGATCTCCAACATGGCGCCCGAATACGGCTCGACCGCGGCGATGTTCTACATCGACGAGCAGACCATCAAGTACCTCAAGCTCACCGGCCGCGACGACGAGCAGGTCGCGCTGGTCGAGACCTACGCCCGCCACACCGGCCTGTGGGCCGACAGCCTGGCAAACGCGCACTACGAGCGCGTGCTCGGTTTCGACCTGTCGTCGGTGGTGCGCACCATCGCCGGCCCATCGAATCCGCACACGCGCGTGCCGACGTCCGACCTGGCCGCGCGCGGCATCAGCGGCGTCGTCGAAAACGAGCCTGGCCTGATGCCCGACGGCGCCGTCATCATCGCCGCCATTACCAGCTGCACCAACACCAACAACCCGCGCAACATGATTGCCGCCGGCCTACTGGCGCGTAACGCCAATCGCCTCGGCCTGACCCGCAAACCATGGGTCAAGAGTTCTCTCGCGCCAGGCTCGAAGACCGTCGCGCTGTATCTGCAAGAAGCCAAGCTGCTGCCCGAACTCGAAGAACTCGGTTTTGGCGTCGTCGCCTTTGCCTGCACCACCTGCAACGGCATGAGCGGCGCGCTCGACCCGGTCATCCAGCAGGAAGTCGTCGCGCGCGACCTGTACGCCACCGCCGTCCTGTCGGGCAACCGCAACTTCGACGGCCGCATCCATCCGTACGCCAAGCAGGCTTTCCTCGCCTCGCCGCCGCTCGTAGTCGCCTACGCCATCGCCGGCACCATCCGCTTCGACATCGAAAAAGACGTGCTGGGCTACGCCGACGGCAAGGCAATCAGGCTGGCCGACATCTGGCCGCTCGACGAGGAGATCGACGCCATCGTCGCATCCAGCGTCAAGCCCGAGCAGTTCCGCCAGGTCTACACGCCGATGTTCGCGCTGCAGGCCGACAAGGGCGACAAGGTCAGCCCACTGTACGACTGGCGCGCGCCGAGCACCTACATCCGCCGCCCGCCGTACTGGGAAGGCGCGCTGGCCGGCGCCCGCTCGCTCTCCGGCATGCGCCCGCTCGCTGTCCTTGGCGACAACATCACCACCGACCACCTGTCGCCGTCGAACGCCATCATGATGGACAGCGCCGCCGGCGAGTACCTGCATAAAATGGGCCTGCCGGAAGTCGACTTCAACTCCTACGCCACCCACCGCGGCGACCACCTCACGGCGCAGCGCGCCACCTTCGCCAACCCGACCCTGAAGAACGAAATGGTCAAGGTCGACGGCCGGGTCTTGGCAGGCTCGCTGGCGCGTATCGAGCCCGAAGGGCAAGTCACCCGCATGTGGGAAGCGATCGAAACCTACATGGAACGCAAGCAGCCCTTGATCATCATTGCCGGCGCCGATTATGGCCAGGGTTCCTCGCGCGACTGGGCCGCCAAGGGCGTGCGCCTGGCCGGGGTCGAGGCGATCGCCGCCGAAGGCTTCGAGCGCATTCACCGCACCAACCTGGTCGGCATGGGCGTGCTGCCGCTCGAATTCAAGCTCGGCGTCAACCGCATCACGCTCGGCATCGACGGCACCGAGACGTTCGACGTCATCGGCGAACGCACCCCGCGCGCCACCTTGACCCTGGTGATCAACCGCGCCAACGGCGACCGCGAGGAAGTGCCCGTCACCTGCCGCCTCGACACGGCCGAAGAAGTGTCGATCTACGAAGCCGGCGGCGTGCTGCAGCGCTTCGCCCAGGACTTCCTCGAATCGACGGCAAAGGCGGCCTGACCATGTCCCACGTACCTCAAGTGAAAATTCCCGCCACCTACATGCGCGGCGGGACCAGCAAGGGCGTCTTCTTCCGCCTGCAGGATTTGCCGCAGGCCGCGCAGCTGCCGGGCCCCGCCCGCGACGCGCTGCTGCTGCGCGTGATCGGCAGCCCCGACCCGTACGGCAAGCAGATCGACGGCATGGGCAGCGCCACGTCGAGCACCAGCAAGGCCGTCATCCTGTCGCGCAGTAACCGCGAAGGCCACGACGTCGACTATCTTTTCGGCCAGGTCGCCATCGACAGGGCGTTCGTCGACTGGAGCGGCAATTGCGGCAACCTGTCGTCGGCGGTCGGCTCGTTTGCCATCAGCGCCGGCATGGTCGACCCCGAACGCATTCCGCACGACGGCGTCGCCACCGTGCGTATCTGGCAGGCCAACATCGGCAAGTCGATCATCGCTCACGTGCCGGTCAGCGGCGGCGAGGTACAGGAAACCGGCGAGTTCATGCTCGACGGCGTTACCTTCCCGGCGGCCGAAGTGCAGCTCGAATTTCTCGACCCGGCAGCCGAGGAGGAGGGCGCCGGCGGCGCCATGTTCCCGACCGGCAACCTGGTCGACGACCTCGAGGTGCCCGGCGTCGGCACGCTGAAGGCGACGATGATCAATGCCGGCATCCCGACCATCTTCATCAACGCGCGCGACATCGGCTACACCGGCACCGAGCTGCAGGAAGCGATCAACGGCGACGACAAGGCGCTGGCGATGTTCGAGACCATCCGCGCCCACGGCGCCGTGCGCATGGGCCTGATCCATCACGTCGCCGAAGCGGCCAAGCGCCAGCACACGCCGAAGGTGGCATTCGTGGCCGGCCCGGCCGACTACGTCTCTTCAAGCGGCAAGCAGGTCGGCGCCGCCGACATCGACCTGCATGTGCGCGCTCTGTCGATGGGCAAGCTGCACCACGCGATGATGGGCACCGCCGCCGTCGCCATCGGCACCGCGGCGGCCATTCCCGGCACGCTGGTGAACCTGGCCGCCGGCGGCGGGGCGCGCAGCGCCGTGCGCTTCGGCCATCCGTCCGGCACCTTGCGCGTCGGTGCCGAAGCGAGCCTGGTCGACGGCCAGTGGAGCGTCGGCAAGGCCATCATGAGCCGCAGCGCGCGCGTGCTGATGGAAGGCTGGGTGCGCGTTCCCGGCGACGCATTCTAAGTGAACCAAATGGCCGTTTTCATGGTCTGACTCTGTAGGAGTCAGACTCCCGCGCACCCTTTGCAATCCTCCTGCGAGCCGACCTCGTCGTCCGCAGTCCCGCCCAGGCCATGGACTGCGGCCAACACAGCGCCAAGGTCGCTCCTCCGAACGGCGTATATGTTTCCCAATTGCCGCTCTTTGTAGTTTATGATCCCATCAACAGCGGCCCGTTTGAGAGGCCGCGTGCACACCATTTTGCACGAAGCGGGGACATGGATCGATTACCTACTTATCACCTAACGCTGAGCATGGCCGGCGCGCTGGAGCTGATCGGCGCGCCGGCTTGCGCCGTCGATGGCGCAGGGTTCGTCATCGCCGCCAACGCCGAACTCGAGACGCTGCTCGGCGCGCCGCTGGCCGGCCGCGCGCTGGTCGACTTCCTCATGCCGGCATGCCTGGCCCCTGGCCTGGCGCTGCTGCGCGTCGGCGTCGCCGCCGCGCAAGCGTGGGACGCGGTGCTGGTGGCCGGCAGCGAGGAGATCGCGGTGCAGTTGCACGCCAAGCCGCTGGCTGCCGGCGGTCCTGGCTGCACCGTCGTCATCACCGACACGCGCCGCTTCGTGCGCGACCAGGCCGAGCTGCGCCAGACGCTGCTCGAACAGAAGGCCATCCTCGACAACGCCTCGGTGGGCATCCTGTTCAGCAATCATGGCATGATGATGTCGTGTAATCCGCGCTTCGCCGAGATGTTCGGCTACACGCGCGAAGAAATGACCGGTCAGCCGTCGGTAAGTCTGTTCACGTCGCCCGAGGCATACCGCCGCTTCGGCGAGGACGCCGCTCCGCTGCTTGGCAATGGGCTGCCGTTCGAACGCGCCGAGATGCAGTTCGTGCGGCGCGATGGTTCGCTGATCTGGTGCCGCGTGCGCGCCAAGGCGGTCGACAGCGACCGCAGCCGGGAAGGCACCATCTGGATCCTCGAAGACGTCACCGACGCGCGCCAGACGACGGTCGAGGTGCAGGCGATCATGACGAATGCGTCGATCAGCATCCTGTTTACCAAAAACCGCCTGATCACCCGCTACAACCGCGGCTTTGCCGAGATGTTCGGCTACGAGGGCGACGAAGGGCTCGGCCTGCCGGGGCGCGCGCTTTACCCGGACGACGCCACCTACGCGGCGGTCGGCGAAGTGGCGTTCCCGCTGCTGTCGGTCGGTAAACCGTTCCAGACCGAAGTCGAGATGGCGCGCAAGGACGGCTCTGTGATGTGGTCGCAGCTGATCGCCTACGTCGTCAACCCGGCCGACCCGGCGGCCGGCACCATCTTCATCATCGAGGACCGCACCGAACACAAACGGGCCGAAGAATCGCTGCGCAACACGCTGCTGGAAAACCAGGCGATCCTCGACAGCGCGGTGCTCGGCATTTCGGTGGTCGAGAACGGCTTCAACCTGCGCTGCAACCGCAAGATGGAGGAGCTGTTCGGCTACGCGCCGGGCGAAATGGCGGGGCTGTCGGTGCAGGACCTGTACCCCGACATGCGCAGCTGGGGCGAGGCGCGCAGCGAGACCTCGCGCGACTTCCACGCCGGGCGCGTCAGCATGTACGAATACCAGCTGGTGCGCAAGGACCGCAGCCTGTTCTGGGCGCGCCTGTCGGGGCGGCCGTTCGACCTGGCGGAAGTGACCGGCCGCTCGGTATGGCTGGTCGACGACGTGACGGCGCGCCGCGAGGCGGCCGAATCGGTGCGCCGCGCGCGCGACGAGCTGGAAGTGCGGGTGCTCGAGCGCACCGCCGAACTGGCCGGCGCCAATGCGCTGCTGGAGGCCGAAATCGTCGACCGGCGCCAGGCCGAGGCGCGCGTGCACCACATGGCGTACCACGACAACCTGACCGGGCTGCCGAACCGCGCGCTGCTGTCGGACCGGCTGGACCGCGCCATGATGACCGCCGAGCGGACCGACCGCAAACTGGCGCTGATGTTCATCGACCTGGACCGCTTCAAGACGATCAACGATTCGCTCGGCCACCAGACGGGCGACCACCTGCTCAAGGAAGTAGCCGGGCGGCTGTGCCGCGCGGTGCGTGCCAGCGACACGGTGGCGCGCCTCGGCGGCGACGAGTTCGTGGTGCTGGTGCCGGGCGTACGCAGCGCCGACGAATGCAACCGCGTGGCCGAAAAAATCATCGAGGCGCTGGCGTCGCCGTTCCCGTTCGAAGGTCGCCTGCTGCATATCACGCCGTCGATCGGCATCTGCGTCTATCCGGACGATGGCGGCGACGTCGAGACCTTGATGCGCCACGCCGACGCCGCCATGTATCACGCCAAGGCGAGCGGTCGCAACAACTACCAGTTTTTCACCGAGCGCATGAACCAGGCGGCGGCGCTGCACTTCGAGCTCGAGAGCAGCTTGCGCGGCGCGCTGGCCAAGGAAGAGTTCGAGCTGTTCTACCAGCCGATCATGGACATCGGCACGCGCCAGGTGCACACGATGGAAGTGCTGCTGCGCTGGCGCCGGCCCGAGCATGGCCTGATCCTGCCTGACCACTTCATTCCGATCCTCGAAGAGAACGGCCTGGTCGTGTCGGTGGGCGAATGGGTGATCCGGCGCGCCTGCGAGCAAAGCATGGCGTGGCAGCAGATGGGATTGCAGCCGGTGCCGCTGGCGGTAAACCTGTCGCCGCGCCAGTTCATGAACCGCGGCCTGATCGATTCGGTCCGGCGCATCGTCGACGAGACGGGCATCGACCCGGCGCTGATCGAGTTCGAGATCACCGAGACGGCGCTGATGCAGCACGGCGAGCAGACGCTCGAGATCCTCGGGCAGATCAATGCGATGGGCATCCGCTTGTCGATCGACGATTTCGGCACCGGCTATTCGAGCCTGGCGTACCTGAAGCGATTCCCGGTCAGGAAGCTCAAGATCGACCGCGCATTCATCAAGGACCTGGAAGGCAGCGCAGAAGACCGCGCCATCGTGTGCGCCATCATCGCGCTGTCGAACAGCCTGCAGCTGTCGGTGGTGGCAGAAGGCGTCGAGACGGAAGGCCAGTTCGAGATACTGCTGCAAAACGGCTGCCAGTTCGCGCAGGGCTACCTGTTCTCGCAGCCAACCGACACCGCCGCGGCGCAGGCGCTGCTGCGGCCCGCGTGAACCGGGCTAGGCGAGGGTGGCCACTACCGGCACGTGGTCGGAAGGCTGCTCCCACTTGCGCGGCGCGCGATCGATGACGCAGGCGGTGCAGCGCGCCGCCAGTGCGCCAGAGAGCAGGATATGGTCGATGCGCAGACCGCGGTTGCGGCGAAACGCCAGCTGGCGGTAGTCCCACCAGCTGTACGATTTTTCGGCCTGTTCGAACATGCGGAACGAATCGACCAGCCCCAGTTCGTTCAGCGCCACCAGCGCGGCGCGCTCGCGTTCGGAGCAGTGGATCTGGCCTTCCCATTCGGCCGGATCGTGGACGTCGCGGTCGGCCGGCGCGATGTTGTAGTCGCCCATGATGGCCAGCTGTGGGTGCGCCGCCATTTCGTCAACCAGCCACTCGCGCAACGATGCCAGCCATGCCAGCTTGTAGGCATACTTGTCCGAATCGACCGCCTGCCCGTTCGGCACATACGCGCAGATGATGCGCATGCCGTCGATGGTGGCGGCCAGGATGCGCTGCTGCGCGTCCTCGTAATGCGGGTTGTTGGCGACGACGTCGGTGATCGCCAGCTTCGACAAGATGGCCACGCCGTTGTAGGTCTTCTGGCCGCTGAAGGCGACCTGGTAGCCGGCGCCGTTGATGGCGACGACCGGGAATTTATCGTCCGTCAGCTTGGTCTCTTGCAGGCATACCACGTCGACCGGGTTGTCGGCCAGCCATCGAAGTAGATGGGGCAGGCGGACGTTGAGCGAATTGACATTCCAGGTGGCGATTTTCATGGATTTACTTTTAGAAGTGGGCGCGACTGGCAGTATCGACGCTGAATGCGGTAGATGCAAATTTGGCTGACCCGGCGATGAAGCCAGCGGTATTCATTTCACCAGTTCAATTGCCGTGTTCGGCTCTGGTCGAACTATAGTTGCTTGAGATACTTAATGTTCAATCACAAAAGATGTTGTTACGTTGGCCAGCCGGGCTATAGGTGTAGCAAAGTGTAACAAAATAGAGACAAAAGTATCAAAATAACCTATTGTTACTGAGGAGGAATGAATAGTTGCTTTATTATAACGACAAGTGTAATATCGATATATTGATCGGTTGCACTTGAACTTAGCGGTGCCTATTTGTTTCTGAACAAGAGTAACGAGCCCTCGGCGGCCAGTCGTCAGTTGATTGTGCAGACAGGTGATACTATTTTGAAATGTTGCAGTTTCAATAGTTTGTGAAATGCGACTACAGCATTTATGAAGGAAAAAAATGCGCAATGCATTTGAGGCATGGGCACAACGCGACGGCCATATCGTACGTCGCCGTGAGGACAAGCCTGAAGAATATCTGGTGTTCGAGACACAGCGCCGCTGGGTAATCTGGCAAGCTGCGCTCGCGCATGGCAAGACCGCGGCGGCGACGCCGAAGCCGCCCGCCAAGGCTGCTGCCCCGAAGGAGGTAGCCGCCGAGCCGGTGCGCGGCAGCGCGCAGAAGGCGCTGCAAGGCGGAAGCGACGAGGCGGCGATGCGCAACCGCGTACTCAATGAAGTGCTCGACGCGTTCAGCGACCTCGATGACGCCGCCGGTATCGAAGGCGCGCTGAAGGTCATCCAGAGCCTGAAGAAAAAGCAGAAGGCCCTGGCAGAAGACAAAGCCGAGGGCTGATGCAGTATCGGCACTACAAGGGCGGTCTGTATGAGCTGGTCTGCATGGCCACGCTCGAATCGGACCTGTCCGAGATGGTTGTCTACCGTGCGGCCGACGGTTCGATCTGGACCCGGCCCAAGGACATATTCTTTCAGCTAGTCGACGTCGACGGGCACCTGGTGCCGCGCTTCGCGCCGGTCTGCTGACATCCCCGGCCTCAGCGCCACTCTCTTTTTTCCCGGGATCCCCATGCAATTGACCAAAGCAGTAGTCGGCCTGGCTTTGTCCGGCCTGATATGCGCCGCGTCGGCGGAAACCATCGGCTCGGTCGATACCGCCTTCAAACTGATCGGCCCCGATCACAAGGTCATCGTCGAAGTGTTCGACGACCCCAAGGTGGGCGGCGTGAGCTGCTACCTGTCGCGCGCCAAGACCGGCGGCCTCAAGGGCGCAGTCGGCCTGGCCGAAGACACCTCGGACTCCTCGGTGGCGTGCCGCCAGGTCGGCCCACTGTCCTTTCCGGGCAAGGTGCCGCGCCAGGAGGAGGTTTTCTCCGAGCGCTCGTCGATCTTCTTCAAGCATGTGCGCGTGGTGCGCATGGTCGACCCGAAGCGCAATGCGCTGGTCTACCTGGTCTACTCGGACCGCCTGATCGACGGCAGTCCGAAGAACAGCGTGACGGCGGTGCCGGTGCCTGCCAACCAGCCGATCCCGCTGAAGTAATTCATGATCGGCGCTGCGCTGCCGTAAACAGCGTGAATGAATCAACGGACCGCGCTCGTGAACCCTAAACCGACAATCATACTGCTGGCCTTATTCGTCGCCGCCGCGCTGCAGGGCTGCGCCACCGTGTTCGACACCAACGAGCAGCAGCTGGAAGTGCGCGCGGTGCTCGACCATCGGGAGGTCGGTGGCGTCGGCTGCGTGCTGTCGAACCCGGCCGGACGCTGGTTCGTGGTGGCGCCAGGCCGCGTGACCGTCCGCAAGAGCCGGTCGCCGCTGGTAATCGACTGTAACAAGCAGGGCGTCGGCGCCGCCAATGAAATCGTCGACTCGAAGTTCGGCGTCGTCAAGCTGGTCGGTAATGCCGTCACGACGGCAGGCCTGGGCTACCTGGTCGACCGCGAAACCGGCGCCGGCTTCGACTACCCGGCTACCTTGACGGTGCTGATGCGCCGCGCCTCACCTGACACGCGCGACGAGGATCAGCCGGGCGCGGGTAACGCCATCTACTAAATGGAACAATCGATCAAAAAAAGGGCCGCCTGATCGAGGCGGCCCTTTTTTTCACTGCGGCGGCGTTACTGCGCGCGGTTGATCAGGAAGGTCGTCAGCAGCGGCACGGGGCGTCCCGTGGCACCTTTTGCGCCGCCCGATTTCCAGGCAGTGCCGGCGATATCGAGGTGGGCCCAGGTGTAGCTGCGGGTGAAGTTCTCGAGGAAGCACGCGGCAGTGACGCTGGCGCCGCCGGGAGAACCGATGTTGCCGAGGTCGGCGAAGTTCGACTTGAGCTGCTCGTTGTACGCCTCTTCGATCGGCAGGCGCCATGCGGTGTCGCCGGTCTGGCGGCCGGCGTCGAGCAGTTCGCGCGCGAGCGCTTCGTGAGCGTCGTCGCCGCGCGTGAACAGGCCGCTGTTGTGGTGGCCCAGCGCGACGATGCAAGCGCCCGTCAGGGTGGCGATATCGACCACCGCCGCAGGCTTGAAGCGCTCGGCATAGGTGAGCGCGTCGCACAGCACCAGGCGGCCTTCGGCGTCGGTGTTGAGCACTTCGATGGTCAAGCCGTTCATCGAGGTGACGATGTCGCCCGGCTTGGTGGCGCGGCCCGACGGCATGTTCTCGCAGGCGGCTATGACGCCGATCACATTCAGCTTCAGGTTCATCTCGCCGATCGCGCGGAAGGTGCCAAGTACCGAGGCGGCGCCGCACATGTCGTACTTCATTTCGTCCATTGCAGGACCCGGCTTGATCGAGATGCCGCCGGTGTCGAAGGTGATGCCCTTGCCGACCAGGACCACCGGCGCGTCTTTCGACTTGCCGCCCATGTGCTTGAGGACGATGAATTTCGGCGGCTCGTCGCTGCCGTTGGTGACCGACAGGAAGCTGCCCATCTTCAGCGCTTCGAGCTGCTTGCGCTCGAGGACCTCGACGTCGAACTGGTATTCCCTGGCCAGCTTGCGCGCCGTGTTGGCCAGGTAGGTCGGGGTGCAGACGTTGGCCGACAGGTTGCCCAGTTCCTTGGTCAGGTCCATGCCGTTGGCGATCGCTTCAGCCTGGGCCAGCGCGGTCCTGGCGCGGCTGTCGGCGCTCGCGATGGCCAAGGTGACCTTGCGCACGCCGGTCGGCGCCGGATCTTTTTTGCTTTTCTGGCCGTCGGTGCGGAAAACGCTCTCGTGGGCGGCGCAGACGATGGCGCGCAGCGCCCAGCCGAGGTCACGTTCTTTCACATCCGTCAGCGGGAGTGCGATAATGGCATCCGCGGCGCCGAGGTTGGCGAAGGCCTTCAGCGTGGCGCCGACGGCCGAGGTGAAGCTTTTCTCGCTGATCGTTTCGTCGGCGCCCATACCGACCAGCAGCACGCGCTCGGCGGCGCCGCTGCTGCGGCGCAGCAGCAGGGTCGTGCCAGCCTTGCCGGTGATGTCGCCGGATTTTAACGCGGCGCTGATGTCGCCGTCTTGATCGAGGGCCTTGGCCGCTTGCGACAGTTTTTTGTTTTCAAATACCGCAACGGCGATGCAGCCCGATTTGGCCGCCGCGATGGGGTTTTTTGTGTCGAATGCTTTTATGCTAAAGTCCATTTGATTCTCCGTTTCGTTTGAGACGCGCACTGCCTAACCTGTGATTATAACTTTCGAATGATCTTCCAACGCGCTCTCCGACGAGAACTGGCCAGTTCCGCCGGCGCCACCTTCACGGTGCTGTTCTCGATCCTCGTCACCTGGACGCTCATATCCATCCTGGGCAAAGCGGCCGGCGGCAAAGTCGCCTCGGGCGACGTCATCGCGCTGATCGTCTTTGCAGTGCTGAATTATCTGCCAACTATCCTGATCCTCACCAGCTTTATTTCGGTTTTGATGGTCGTCACGCGCAGCTACCGAGATTCGGAAATGGTAGTCTGGTTCGCCTGCGGCCAGTCGCTGGTGCGCTGGGTCTACCCGGTGCTCACGTTCGGCCTGCCGCTGGTGGTGCTGACGGCCGCCCTGAGCCTGTTCGCCACGCCGTGGGCGAAGATGAAAAGTACTGAATTTGTCGAGCGCTTCGAAAAGCGCGAGGACCTCAAAAAAGTCTCGCCCGGCCAGTTCAAGGAATCGACCGGATCGAACCGCGTGTTCTTCGTCGAAGGCGCCGCCGCCGGCTCGAACGCGGTGCAAAACGTGTTCGTCAATACGATCGAAAAAAACGGCAACACGGTGGTGGTGGCGAAAGAGGGCGTGATCGAGGCCGACGACAAGGGCGGCCAGTTCCTGGTGCTCAAGAACGGCCGCCGCTACCAGGGCGTGCCTGGCCAGGCCGACTTCCAGTCGATGGAATTCGAGCGCTACAGCATGCGCGTGACGACCAAGGTGCCGGTGCTCGGCGCGCATGTCCCATTCGGCAGCATGTCGAGCGCTGCGCTGCTGGTCGAACCGAACCGCTACATGCTGGCCGAACTGCTGTGGCGGATCGCTTCACCGATCATGTGCGTGCTGCTGATGCTGCTGGCAATCCCGCTCGGCTTCGTCAATCCGCGCGCCGGCAGTTCGGTCAACCTGATTCTGGCGATGCTGATCTTTATTACCTACGCTAACCTGATCAAGGTGTCGGAGGCCAGCGTCGCCCAGGGCAAGGCAAGCTTCAGCGCCGCCTGGTGGCCGCTGCACCTGCTGGTGGCGCTCAGCGTGCTGGCGCTGTTTGCCTGGCGCCTGAACGTCAACCACCGCTACCATCCGCTGGTGCTGCTGAACGCGATCAAGCATCGCCGCAACCCGCGCGAGGCGATCGCCAAATGAAGATCCTCCAACGTTATTTCGCGGTCAGTATCATGCAGGCGGTGTTCTTCGTGCTGGTGGCGCTGCTGGCGCTGACGGCCTTCATGGACCTGACGGGCGAACTCGGTTCGGTCGGGCAGGGTGGCTACATGATC
The DNA here is from genome assembly GCF_049897565.1 of Massilia sp. TWR1-2-2. Classification (NCBI taxonomy): domain Bacteria; kingdom Pseudomonadati; phylum Pseudomonadota; class Betaproteobacteria; order Burkholderiales; family Oxalobacteraceae; genus Massilia; species Massilia sp. TWR1-2-2. The sequence goes on from NZ_JAFCWM010000006.1 coordinate 62,656, forward strand.
CAGCACGCCTTCCTGTACGTGCTGATGCTGCTGCCGGGTCACGTGTACGAGGTGATGCCGATGGCGGCGCTGATCGGCACCATCTTCACGATGGCGCAGTTTGCCGCGAGCTCCGAATTTACCATCATGCGCGCCTCGAGCATGTCCACGCGCAGGGCCGCCTGGATGCTGTTCAAGATCGGCATCGTGTTCGTGCTGATCACCTTCGTGTTCGGCGAGCTCATTACGCCGCGCACGGCGCCGCTGGCCGAAAAGCTCAAGCTGTCGGCCAAGGGCGCGGCGGTATCGCAGGAGTTTCGCTCGGGGATGTGGACCAAGGATGTGGTGCGCAGCGACGGCATGAAGGGCACGCTGACCGGTTCGCGCTTTTTCAACGTGCGCCAGTTCCGCACCGACGGCCAGCTGATCGACGTGAAGCTGTACGAGTTCGACACCGGCTTTCGCATGCGCTCGCTGATCACCGCGGCCACTGCGACGTTCGAGGGTAATAACACCTGGCGCCTGGCCGACGTCACCGAGACGCTGTTTTCGAACAGCCAGGCGCTGCCGCCGCCGGATGCGCACGGGGCAAAGGGCGCCAGCTACCAGAGCATGTTCAGCAGCCAGGAAACCAGCGCGGTATCGACCAGGAAGCTGCCGAGCATGAAGCTGGTCTCGGAGATCACGCCGAAGATCCTGTCGGTGTCGGCGGCCGACCCGGAGCGCATGTCGGCCAACGAGCTGGCGGTCTACACGCGCCACCTGGCCGAGAACAGGCAGGAGACCGACCGCTTCAAGATCGCTTTCTGGAAGAAGCTGATCGACCCGCTGGCCATTTTCGTGCTGATGGCGATGGCGCTGCCGTTCGCCTACCTGCAGTCGCGCAGCGGCGGCATCAGCCTGAAGATTTTCATCGGCATCATGATCGGAGTGAGCTTTATGTTGACCAACACGCTGTTCTCGCACCTTGGCCTGCTCAGTACCTGGCCGCCTTTCGTCACCGCGGTGGCGCCAAGCCTGCTGTTCCTGATGCTGGCCCTGGGGGCGCTGTGGTGGGTGGAGCGACACTGATGGGGCGCGCACTCATCCTGTTTGCGCACGGCGCGCGCGCCGCGTCGTGGGCGGCGCCGTTCGAACGGTTGCGCGACCTGACCGCAGCGCGCTTGCCGGACGTGCCGGTGTCGCTGGCGTTCCTCGAATTGATGGAGCCGCGGCTGCCGGCCGAGGTGGCGCGGCTGGCGCATGCCGGGATCGACGAGATCACGGTGGTGCCGGTGTTCCTGGGACAGGGCGGACACCTGCTGCGCGACCTGCCGCTGCTGGTCGACCAGTTGCGGATCGATCATCCGGGCGTGACGATCAAGGTGGCGGGCGCGGTCGGGGAAGATCCGGCGGTGCTGGCGGCGATGACGGATTACTGCGTTGGGTCGCTCTAGCTAGCGGCGCAGGCGATTCCTGTCGGACCGGCTCAGGCGGTCAGGCGTATTGCTTCTTCTTCGGTGTCGCACTGCTGGTGCTCGCGCATTTTCAGCGCGTCGCCCAGCATGACAAGCACGGGACCGTGCGCTTCGCCGAGGCCGCGCGCCAGGGTCGCCAAAGTCAGGCGCGATATGCGCTGATCGGCGCGGCTGCAGTTTTCAATCACCACAACCGGCGTGTCGGGGCGCCAGCCTTGGTCGAGCATGCGCTGCGCCGTGACGATCGCTTCGCGCCCGCCCATGTACTGCACCAGCGTGTCCGTGTCGGGCACGTTGACCTGATCGGCGTGTTCCGGCGCCGTGCTGGACGTGAAGAAGGCAACACTGCGCGACACCCCACGCTTGGTCAGCGGCTGCTTCGTCGCCGCCGCGGCGGCCAGCGCGGTGGTAATGCCGGGGACGACTTCGACGTCGACGCCGGCGCCTTCCAGCGCGCGCAGCTCTTCGTCGGCGCGGCCGAACAGCATCGGGTCGCCGCCCTTGAGCCGCACCACCAGCGCATATTTGTTCGCGCAGTCGAGCATCTGCTTGTTGATGAACGCCTGCGCTGTCGACAGCTTGCCGCAGCGTTTTCCGACCGCGATCTTCACCGCTTGCGGGCACAACTCGAGCATCTCCGGTGTCACCAGCGCGTCGTGCAGCACCACGTCGGCTTGCGCCAACAGGCGCGCACCGCGCAGCGTGATGAGGTCCTGGGCGCCCGGGCCGGCGCCGATCAGGTAGACTTTTCCGAGTGCTTTCATGCTGTGCTCCTTAAACGTCGAGACGGATCATGCCCGCTGCAACCGTCTGGTGCGTTACTTCGTCGATCAGGATGAAGGCGCCGGTCGCCCGGATGTCGTCGTAGGCGTCGGCCGCCAGCGGCTGCTGCACCGTCAGGCCGATACGGGCGATGTCGTTCAGTTTAAGCCCTTCGGCCGGATGGCGCTGCTGGGTGTTGATGTCCAGTAGCGTGTCGACCTTGGTCACCTTGGCCGCGCTCTGGCGGGTACCGTGCTTGATCCAGTACTTGCGGCGCACGTCGAGCGGCTCGTCCGACATCCAGCAGACATCGGCCACCACGTTCTTGAGCAAGGTGGCCGGCTGCGCGGCGCCGGCCAGCAGGTCGCCGCGCGAGATGTCGAGGTGTTCGTCGAGCAGCAGCGTGATCGACTGGCCGACCACGGCCGAAGCGTGCGAGCCTTCCAGGGTCAGGATGTCCTTGACCGTCGCCAATTTGCCCGATGGCTGCACCACCAGCTTGTCGCCGACGCTGACCATGCCCGCTTCGATGCGGCCCATGTAGCCGCGGAAGTCGTCCGCTTCATGGCCGTTGTGGCGTGCCACCAGCTGGACCGGGAAGCGGAACGGCGCGTGGTGCGATTCGTCGTACACCGACAGCGATTCGAGCAGCTCGATCAGGGTCGGGCCTTTGTACCAGGCCATCTTCTCGCTCGGCGCCACCACGTTGTCGCCGGACAGCGCGGACAGCGGGATCGGCGTGATGTCCTTCAGGCCCAGCGTGGCGGCGAACTCGCGGTAGGCCTTGACGATGCGGTCGTAGACTTGCTGGTCGTAGTCGACCAGGTCCATCTTGTTGACGGCGACGACGATGTGCTCGATCTTGAGCAGGTGCGCGATGGTCGAGTGGCGCTTGGTCTGGATCAGCAGCTCAACGTCACCCTCGCCGCCGTCCTCGCGCAGCTTGACCTTGGAGACGTCGACCAGGATGATCACCGCGTCGGCGGTCGAGGCGCCGGTCACCATGTTGCGGGTGTACTGTTCGTGGCCAGGCGTGTCGGCAATGATGAACTTGCGCTTGGGCGTGGCGAAGTAGCGGTAGGCGACGTCGATGGTGATGCCCTGTTCGCGCTCGGCTTCGAGGCCGTCGGTCAGCAGCGACAGGTCGACGGCGTCGCCGACGGTGCGCTTGTGCTTCGAGCGCGACATCGCGTCGAGCTGGTCGGCGAAGATGCCTTTGCTGTCGAACAGCAGGCGGCCGATCAGAGTGCTCTTGCCGTCGTCTACCGAGCCGGCGGTAATGAAGCGAAGAAGGCCGCGTTCAGTGAGTTTTTCAGAGGGGTTGTCAATGCGGGCGTTCATCAGAAGTATCCTGCTTTCTTGCGTTTTTCCATCGATGCTTCGGAAGTCTGGTCGTCCATCCGGGTGGCGCCGCGTTCGGTGATCTGCGTGATCGCCGTTTCGGCGATGATCGCTTCGACGGTCGACGCGGTCGACGACACCGGGCAGGTGCACGAGATGTCGCCGACGGTGCGAAAGCGCACAACCTGCGTCTCGACGGTTTCGCCGTCGCGCGCCGGCGTCAGGTCGGTCAGCGGCACCAGCAGGCCGTTGCGCGGAATGACCTGGCGCTCGTGGGCGAAGTAGATCGGCGGCAGTTCGAGCTTTTCGCGCTGGATGTAGAGCCAGACATCGAGCTCGGTCCAGTTCGAAATCGGGAACACGCGCATGTTCTCGCCTGGGTGAACGCGCGTGTTGTACAGGTCCCAAAGTTCCGGGCGCTGTGCCTTCGGATCCCACTGGCCGAATTCGTCGCGGAAGGAGAAGATGCGCTCCTTGGCGCGCGCCTTTTCTTCGTCGCGACGGGCGCCGCCGATGCAGGCGTCGAACTTGTATTCGGCGATTGTCTCGAGCAAGGTTACCGCCTGCGCCGCGTTGCGCGAGTCGGTGGCCGGATTACGCAGCCGTACGGTGCCGCGCTTGATCGAGTCTTCGACCGAGCCGACGATGAGGCGCTCGCCAAGTTCGGCGGCGCGCTTGTCGCGGAAGGCGATCACTTCGTCGAAGTTGTGGCCGGTGTCGATGTGCACCAGCGGGAAAGGGAATTTACCCGGGCGGAAGGCCTTTTCGGCCAGGCGCAGCAGCACTACCGAGTCTTTCCCGCCCGAGAACAGCAGGGCAGGGTTGGCGCATTCGGCCGCCACTTCGCGCATGATATGGATCGCTTCGGATTCGAGCGTGTCGAGGTGGCGCGCGTTCATCACGTCGGAGAGCGATGGCAGGGAGTCGGTGAGTGTGTTCATTGGCGATGCCTTGTGGTGGTGGCTTATGCTGCCACGGATTTAATGCGAATCAGTTTGCCGTCGACCATGTGCAGGCCGCATTCCTTGGAATCTGGGTTTTCCCACCACCAGCGGCCGGCGCGCACGTCTTCGCCCGGCTGCACGGCGCGGGTGCACGGCGCGCAGCCGATCGACGGGAAGCCCTGGTCGTGCAGCGCGTTGTACGGCACCTGGTTGTCGCGCAGGTACTGCCAGACGTCGTCCTCCGACCAGTCGGCCAGCGGATTGAACTTGGTCATGCCGTGCGCGGCGTCGATTTCCTCGACCGCCAGTTCGGCGCGCGTCGTCGACTGGGCGCGGCGCTGGCCGGTGACCCAGGCGCGGTTGCCGGCGAGGGCGCGGCCAAGCGGCTCGACCTTGCGAATGCCGCAGCACGATCGGCGCATCTCGATGCTGTCGTAGAAAGCGTTGATGCCATTGCCGGCGACGTACTGGTCGACCGCCTGCTGGTTCGGGTGGTACAGCGTGATGTCGTAATCGTAGCGCGCCTTGACGGCGTCGACCACGGCCAGCGTTTCCGGATGCAGGCGCCCGGTGTCGAGCGAAAAAATCCCGATCGGCAGGCCGGCTTTGAGAATCAAGTCGGTCAGTACCATGTCTTCGGCGGCCAGGCTGGACGCGAACACGGCGGGCGAGAAGTCGCGCGCGATGCGCTCGAGCGTGGCCTGGGTGTCGGCGACGAGCGACGGCAGGCGGTTTGGCAGGCCATTCGTGAGGTCATTCATGCGCCGCCCCTAGATGCCGTAGCCGACGTCGGTGTTCTCGACGCGCACGTCGCGCTCGTGCCGGCGGTACAGCGGCAGGTCCTGGTCGACCGACGCCTGGTAGGTTTCGCTGAACACGGTCAGGCCCTTGAGCGCGTCATGGATGTCGCGATCCGGGCGCGTTGCGTAGGCGTCGAAACCGACGCGGTGCATCGAGAACAGCTGGTCGCGCAGGACGTCGCCGATCGCGCGCAACTCGCCCGCGTAACGCAGGCGCTTGCGCACGTTGTAGGCGATCGAGTAGCCGCGGCCATCGGTAAATTTCGGGAAGTCGATGGCGACGACGGCGAAGCGATCGAGTTCGCCCTTGATGGCATCGGCGCTTTCGTCCGGCGAAATCCACACGCCGACAGAGCCGGCAGGGCGCGCGCCGAGCGCATCGCGCTGCGCCAGCCACACGGCCAGCGGCACGATGATTTTCCCTTCAGGGACGACGGCGCCTTCCGGCGCGTCGGTGTCGTCCAGGCGCAGCACGCTCCAGTCGTCGGCGACGACTTCACGGCCCTTGATGATCTGGCTGTGGGATTCAAGCATAGTGGTCTTCTCCAACCAGGTTGCCGGCCACGATAGGGGTGGCGTAGACGTGTTCCTTGAATGGCGCGATGCCGAGGCGCTGCGCGGTGTCCACAAAATGTTCGCCTTCGATCCGGTTGCGCACGTAGACCTGCAGCAGGCGGTCGATCACCTCGGGCATCTGCAGCGCCGAGAACGACGGGCCGATGATCTTGCCGATGGCCGGCGCATTGCCTTGCGCGCCGCCGATCGACACCTGGTACCACTCGGCGCCGTCCTTGTCGACACCGAGCACGCCGATCGAGCCGACGTGGTGGTGGCCGCAGGCGTTGATGCAGCCGGAGATATTCAGTTCGATCTCGCCGATGTCGTGCTGGAAGTCGAGGTTGTCGAAGCGCTCGGCGATGGCAGCGGCGATCGGCAGCGACTTGGCGTTGGCCAGCGAGCAGAAGTCGCCGCCGGGGCAGCAGATCATGTCGGTGAGCAGGCCGATGTTGGGCGTTGCCAGGCCACGCGCCTTGACTTCGGTCCACAGCGCGAACAGGCGCGATTGCTCGACGTCGGCGAGCACGATGTTCTGCTCGTGGGTGACGCGCAGTTCGCCGAAGCTGTAGCGGTCGGCCAGGTCGGCCATAAGATCCATCTGCTCGGCGGTGGCGTCGCCCGGCGGCACGCCGGTTTTTTTCAGCGACAGGATGACCGACGCGTAGCCCGGCATCTTGTGCGGGTGGATGTTCCGCGCCAGCCAGTTGGCGAACGGTTTGCTGTCTTCGTGGCCGGTGGCCGGGTCGACGTCGGGCAGCGTGGCGTAGGCAGGCGCCGTGAAGTAGGCGGTGACGCGCGTCAGTTCTTCGGCGGTGAGCGTTTCCGCGTTGTCCTTCAGGTCGGCCCATTCGGCTTCGACCTGGCGGGTGAATTCCTCGACGCCGAGCGCCTTGAGCAGGATCTTGATGCGCGCCTTGTACTTGTTGTCGCGGCGGCCGTGCAGGTTATACACGCGCATCACCGCTTCGGTGTAGGTCAGCATGTGCTGCCACGGCAGGAAGTCGCGGATCACGCTGCCGAGGATCGGCGTGCGGCCCATGCCGCCGCCGGCCATGAACTTGAAGCCGACTTCGCCCGCCTCGTTGCGCACCATCGTCAGGCCGATGTCGTGCACGGCGATGGCGGCGCGGTCCTTCTCGGCGCCGTTGATGGCGACCTTGAACTTGCGCGGCAGGGCGATGAATTCGGGGTGGAAGGTGCTCCACTGGCGCAAGATCTCGGCGAACGGGCGCGGATCGATGATCTCGTCGAACGCGACGCCGGCGAACGGATCGGAGGTGGTATTGCGGATGCAGTTGCCGGACGTCTGGATCGCGTGCATCTCGACCGAGGCGAGCTCGGTGAGGATGTCGGGCGTCTGTTCGAGTTCGATCCAGTTGAACTGGATGTTCTGGCGCGTGGTGAAGTGGCCGTAGCCGCGGTCGTACTTGCGGGCGATGTTGGCGAACATGCGCATCTGCTTCGACGCCAGCAGGCCGTAGGGCACCGCGATGCGCAGCATGTAGGCGTGGCGCTGCATGTACAGGCCGTTTTGCAGGCGCAGCGGCAAGAATTCGGTTTCGCTCAGTTCGTCGCTGAGGCGGCGCTGCACCTGGTCGCGGTACTGGGCGATACGCTCGCGGACGATGAGATGGTCGTACTGGTCATAGCGGTACATATGATCGGTTCCTAAAAGGCGCTTGGAGCCCCAAACTAGTCCCTATGGTATTAAACTCTGCCTTTATTCCAAACTACTGAGTATTTATTTGCTTATATTCGTATCCGGCATAAGCATTCTTATAAAATGCGCTTGTCGCATGCAGTTGCCTGCGACAAATTCTCCGAAGACCACCCAATGAACCTCCACCAACTGCGCTTCGTGCGCGAAGCGGTACGCCAGAATTACAACCTGACCGACGCGGCCAAGGCCTTGTTTACGTCGCAGCCGGGGGTATCGAAAGCCATTATTGAGCTGGAGGAAGAACTCGGTGTTGATATATTTACAAGGCACGGCAAGCGGATCCGCGGGCTGACCGAGCCGGGCCGACTGGTATTGCAGTCGGTCGAGCTGATCATGCAGGAGATCGAAAGCTTAAAGCGCATCGGCAAGGAATACGCGGCGCAGGACAGCGGCAGCTTCACCATTGCCACCACGCACACCCAGGCGCGCTACATCTTGCCGAAGGTGGTGCAGGCGTTCATGCTGCGCTATCCGAAGGTGCGCTTGTCTTTACTGCAAGGAAATCCGCGCCAGATCGCCGAAATGGTCAAGGGCGACCAGGCCGACCTGGCGATCGCCACCGAATCGATCGCCGGCATCGACGGCCTGATCACGTTGCCGTGCTACCAATGGGAGCACGTGGTGGTGGTGCCGCCCGACCATCCGCTGCTGCGCTCGAAAGCGGTGTCGCTCGAAGAAATCGCCACTTATCCGCTGATTACGTACGACACCGCGTTCGCCGGGCGCAACAAGATCGACCATGCGTTCGGCCTGCGCGCGCTGAAGCCGGACGTGCTGCTCGAGGCAATCGACGCCGACGTCATCAAGACTTATGTCGAACTTGGCATGGGCATTGGTATCATAGCGGGGATGGCGTTCGATCCCGAGCGCGACAAGAACCTGCGCGCGATTCCGGTCGGCCACCTGTTCGGCATGAACGTGTCGCGCGTGGCGGTCAAGCAGGGCGCCTACCTGCGCAGTTATATCTATACCTTCATCGAGCTGCTGGCGCCGACCTTGAACCGCAAAATGGTCGAGTCGGCGATGAGCGGCGCGAAAGAAACCTACGAGCTGTAAAGCATTAAATAGAAAAGCCATGATTACTGAACAATCCGCACAGTTTTACGCCAACAGCGCTTCCAGCCATGACCTGGTGTACGACAAGCCCGAGCGCCAGGCCGACCTGGCCGCCATGCGCACCGACGTTGCCGAGGCGTTGCGCGGCCACGTGGTGCTGGAACTTGCCTGCGGCACCGGCTACTGGACCAGCATCATTGCCGGCAGTGCCGACTCGGTGGTAGCGACCGACATCAACCCGGAAATGATCGCGCTGGCGAACCTGCGCGCGCTGCCGGCCGACAAGGTGCAGTTTCGCGTCGCCGACGCCTGGAACCTGCCGGACGACATCGGCAGCTATACCGCCGTCTTCATCGGCTTCTGGTGGTCGCACGTCAAGCGAGAGCAGCAGGAAAAGTTTCTCGCGCACGTGCGCAGCAAGGTCGGCGATGTGGTGCTGGTGCTGCTCGATGATGTGTATGTGGAAGGCAGCAGCGAGACGGTCGCCCGCACCGACCTGGAAGGCAACACCTACCATATCCGCGTGGCGCCGGATGGCGAGCGTTATGAAATGCCGAAGACGTATCCGTCCGACAGCGCGCTGCGCAAGAAGCTGGCGTCGTCGGTGCGCGAGATCCGCATCACGCGGCGCGAGTATTACTGGTTGCTGACCTGCCGCCTGAAGTAAAGGACGAAAGTTAAGCGGACGGAAATGAAAAAAGGCTGGCCAGTGGCCAGCCTTTTTTCTTGCTTGCTTAGAACGTGTGGCGCACGCCGACCGTGAAGGCGGTCGGATCGGCGCCCAGTGCGGTAGCAACCGGCGTGACGTTGGTGCTCGACGAGTTCAGGCCGAAGGTGGCCAGGCCGTTGTTGCGCATCGACGCGTAGCTGGTGTACACGTTGGTGCGCTTCGACAGCGAGTAGCTGTAGGCGATCGCGAAGCCGTTGCCCTTGGCGCCGTTTTCGAACTTGTTCTGCTGCACGTTGACGAAGGCCTTGCCGGCGCCGAACGTCATCGCCGCGCCAATGTTGGCTTGCTCGAACTTGTTGTTGTTGCCGACCTGGTCGCCGACCAGGAAGTTGCCCTTGACTTCGAAGTTGCCGAACTTGTAGCCGGCGCCGAACGCGTATTCCTTGTCGTCGCCGGTGGCCAGGCGCTCGAGCACCTGGTAGCCGGCGCCGAGGAACAGCGCGCCGTTGGCATATTCGATCGCTACCCCCATCAGGTCGCCCGAAGGCTCGACGCTGCGTTCGCCTGCGCTGAAGCTTGCGCTGCCGGTGAAGCCGCTCATCTGGTTCGTCTTGTAGTTGACCGAGTTGCTGACGCGGCGGGTCAGGCGGTTGGCGTTGAACGCCGACAGGTTGCTGCCGTAGAAGCCCTGGCCGAAGATGTCCGAGCCGGCGGCGATGAACGAAATGGGCGTGTATTCGCGGCCGACGGTGACGGTGCCGAAGGCGCCTTGCAGGCCGACCACCGAGCGGCGGCCGAACAGGGCCGAGTCGCCGATGCCGGTGTCGAGCGCGAGGCCGGCTTCGACGTTGAACAGCGCTTTCAGGCCGTTGCCGAGGTCTTCCGTACCGCGAAAGCCGATGCGGCTGCTCGACTGGTTGCCGGAGTTGATGACCGTTTGGCTTTTTTCGCCAGTCGCGCCGGTGTCCTGGACTCCGACGGCGGCGTCCATGGTGCCGTATACCGCGACGTTCGATTGCGCTGCGGCCAGCATTGGCGCGGACACGATGAGGGCAACTGCCAGACGTTTGAATTGCATGTAGATCTCCAGAATGTAAAGCAACAAGATGGTTGGTTGACGATGAATACTCATGATCGACCGGGATCTTATCGAACCCATATGTCAACTTGATGACACGCGGCAATTTGGAGACAACAGGGAAATTCGGCCGGCGGCTCAGGCGTGCTCGTGCGGCTTCGGCAATGGCAGCACGATGTCGATGCGGGTGCCGGGTGGCTCGTCTGAACTGATGGTGATGTCGCCATCCATCGCCCACACGCGTTCGCGCATGCCGACCAGGCCGAGCGACTGGGCCTTTTCCATGTCGGCGGCGGCGATGCCGCGGCCGTCGTCGCGCACCGTCAGCAGCACTTCGCCGTCGACGCGGTACAGCGTGATGGTGACGTTGCTGGCGTAGGCGTGGCGGGCGATATTGGTCAGCGCCTCCTGCACGATGCGAAAGATCGCCGTGCTGGCCACGTTGCCGAGGCGCAGTTCGGCTTCGTCGGCGTATAGCGTGCAGGCAATGCCGTAGCGTTCGACGAAATCGTCGCGCAGGCCTTGCAGCGCGAAGAACAGGCCGCCCTCGTCGAGCGAGCGCGGGCGCAAGTTGGTGGCGATGCGGCGCAGCGAGGTGATGGCGGTGAGCAGGTTCTGCTCCATGCCGCGGATCAGGCGCGTGGCGGCGTCGCCGCTTTCCTGTTGCTGCAGCAGCGACAGGTCCATGCGCAGCGCGGCGAGCAACTGGCCGAGGTCGTCGTGCAGCTCGCGCGCGATGTGGGTGCGTTCTTCTTCGCGGATGGTCTGCAGCGCGGCCGACAGCTGGCGCAGCTGGGCGTGCGAGCGGGTCAGCTTGTCCTGCACCTGGTGGCGACCGGAGACGTCGCGCACGATGATGGTGTGGATCGGCGTGGCGCCTTCCACCACGGTCGACACCGAGCCTTCCAGCGGGAAAATTTTGCCGCCGCTGCGAATGCCGCTGACGGCGTAATCGGTGGCGCGCCGGCCGACGCGGCCGCCATCGCCGAAATAGGCGACGCCGCCGTCGCCCACGCTTGGCTGCGGCGTGATGAAGCGCGACAGCGGGCTGCCCTGCATGGCCTCGACGGTGCTGGCGAACATCGCCGCCGCCGACGGGTTTGCCATCAGGATGGCGTTGTCGGCGTCGGTGGAGATGATGGCGTCGCTGGCGTGCGCGATGATCTGGTCGCCGTGCTCATGGGCGCGGCGGGTCGTGCGGCGGCGGCGCGCCAGCGTGCTGCCGGCGGCCAGGCCGAGCAGCAGCATGGCCGGGCCGGGGAAGCGAAACAGTGACTTGATGAGTTCAAACATTGGCGGGCTTGCCGGTGATGGCTCGCGGATGCGGGCCCGGCGGTTACCTTACGGCGCGGTGGGATTTGGTCCTTGCGGGCGCGCAAACCGAGCGGTCAGACGGGGACGCCGAGTCCCCGATTGTTCCGTTCAGGGGATGACGGGGACGCCGAGGCCCCGGTGTAGTTGGCGCCAACGACGCCGGGGTCGCACCTGCGGACACCCTACATCTGCTTGAACAGGTGCAGGAAGCTGCGGCTCACTTCGAGCTTGTCGGACTTGCCCTTGATGAGCACCAGGTGGCGGCCGCGGATGTCGCGCGTGACGCCTTCGATGGCGTTGACGTTGACCAGCGTGGCGCGGTGGATCTGCCAGAACAGCGACGGATCGAGCTCCTCAGCCAGGTCGCGCACGGGCTTCCTGATCAAGGCTTCGAAACGCTCGGTCTGCACGCAGGTGTATTTTTCGTCGGAGCGGAAGAACAGGATGTCTTCCACCGGAATCATGCGCAGGTCCTGGCCGATGCTGGCCTGGATCCATTGCAGGTAGGCCGGCTTGGGCGCGGCCATCTTTTCTGCCAGCTGCGACAGCATCTGCGTGACACTGTCGCTGACCACCGCGGCAGCCTTCGGCTTGGCGAGGCGCTCCTTGAGGCGGTCGACAGTCAATTGCAAGCGCTCCTGCTCGGGCGGCTTGAGCACGTAATCGACCGCGCCGCGCTCGAACGCTTCGACCGCGTACTGGTCGTAGGCGGTGACGAAGACGATGTTGCTCTGGCCGCCGATCTGGCGCGCCGCTTCCATGCCGGTGATGCCAGGCATGCGGATGTCGAGGAAGGTCAGGTCGGGTTTGAGCCGGGTGACGAGCTCAACAGCCTCTTCGCCATTCTTGGCTTCGCCGACAACTTCCAGTTCGGGCCATACCTGGTTCAGGCGCATACGCAGCTGGTCGCGCATCAATCTTTCGTCGTCGGCAATAATTGCAGTTGGCATAGTCGGTTGGGCTGGTGAGGTGAATGCCAATTATTCAACGAATCGGCGCTTTAATCAATCGTTACGTGGGCTACCTGGTCGGCTGCGACGTCTGGTACGGCACTTCGACGGTGGCGATCACGCCGCTTGGCGCGTTGGCGGCGATGTGCAGATGACCCTGGTCGCCATGGAGCAGCTTGAGCCGTTCGCGGATGGTCGGCAGGCCGAGGCCGGTGCCATCGCTCGGCACCACGCCGAAGCCGACGCCGTCGTCGGCGACGATGACGCGCAGCTTGTTGCCGGCCGCTTCGGCGGAAATTTTCAAGGTGCCGCCCTCCGGTTTGCACTCGAGGCCGTGCTTGATCGCGTTCTCGACCATCGACTGCAGCATCATCGGCGGGAAGGCGGCGCTGCGCAGGTCGTCGGGGATGCGCAGGTCGACCGTCAGGCGTTCTTCCATGCGCATCTTCAGCAGGCTCAGGTACGCCTTGACCATGTCGACTTCGCGCCCGAGGTTGGTGACGACGACGTTGTCGCGCATTTGCGGCAGCACCGCGCGCAGGTACTGGATCAGGCTGCGCTGCATTGCCGCCGCGCGCGGCGGGTCGGTCTCGATCAGGTGCTCGACCGAGGCGAGCGTGTTGAACAGGAAGTGCGGCTCGACCTGCGCCTGCATCATCTGCATCTTCGCTTCCGACAGCTGGCGCTGCATCGATTCGCGTTCGACCGCGGCGTTGGCGGTCTGGGTCAGCGCTTCGGCGCGCTTCTTGCCGCCGACCAGCGCCTTGGTGGCGAACAAGGCCAGCACCAGCAGCGACACGAAACTGTTGAACCAGGTCGAGGCCTGCTTGTGGTAGCGCGTCACCTTCGCTTCGGCCGCTTCGTTGACGGCCGTCTCAATCGCGTTCGACAGCTCCTCGCCGATCTGCGGCGGCAGCGGAATGTGGACTTCGCCGCTGCCGGCGCGCACCGGCGGCACCGGCCTGGCGGGCGTTGCCGGCGGTACCGGCAGCTCGGCATCGGTGGGCGGCTCGACCGTGGCCTTGCCCTTTGCGCGCGAGCTGAACCGGATGCCGCTCTCGTCGATCAGGATGTTGCTGTCTTCCTTGCTGTTGGCCTTGTGGTCGGAGCGCACGACAACTTCCTCGCCGCCGGCGGAAAACAGTTCGTCCTGCAGGATCTTGCCGGCGATCAGCGCGACGACGGCAAAAAAGAAGAACTTCCACCACGACAGCTGGCTGACCCAGGTGGCCGTGGCGTCGAAAACGCGGTACAGCCAGCCGAGGATGCTGGTGAAAGTGCGGGGAGTGAGGCGCCTAGCTTGCATTGGGTGGTCCGTGAGCGTCGAAGATTAGTGCATCGCGAGTGTAACTGCTAGCGCCGCCGCGTGCTGCTAAAAATGCATCCCGACGCCGTCAGCACTGTTGGGATGATGCAACTGTATGCGAAGCGACGCGGCGGCGGGCGTCGTTTGCGACAGCCTGCACGATTGGCGGGGTGGATTGCATCAGGCCGCGGCGCAGGCGCGCAGCAGTTGTTCGGCGGCGTCGGCGCTGAGCGGCTCCTTGTAATAGATGCCCTGCATTGCGTCGCAGTTGTTCGATTTGAGGAAATTCATCTGCGCGCGCGTTTCGACGCATTCGGCAATCACGGTCAGGTTCATGTTGTGGCCAATGTCGATCAGGCTCTTGGCGATAATGCCGCAGTGCGTTTCGGCGCAAATCTGGTGGACCGCCACTTTCGCCAGCTTGACGTGCGATAACGGCAACTTCTGCAAATAGTTCAGGTCAGACAAGCCGTTGCCGAACGCGTCGACCGAGCGCAGAACGCCCAGCTCGCTCAGTTGCGCCAGCATTTCGGCGCCGCGCAGGTGGTTGGTGACCAGGCCTTCCTCGCGCACTTCAACGTCAAGGCTGGACGGCGCAATGCCGAAGCGCGCCAGCGTATCGGCCACCTGGTCGACATAGCGGCCGCGCGCGTATTCGCGTTGCGACACATTGATCGACACCGGCAGCTGGCCGAAGCCGGCCTTGCCGAGGCGCTGCAGGAATGCGCAGGTGTGCTGCAGGACGACGTTGCCAAACGGGACGATCATGCCGTTCTCTTCCGCGTCGGGCAGGAACGACGGTGGCAGCAGCACGCCTTTCTCTGGATGGTTCCAGCGCAGGAACGCCTCGAAGCCACTGATGTGTCCCGTGCGCAGCGAAATTTTTGGCTGGAACACCAGGAACAGTTCGTTCCTGTCGACCGCGGCGCGCATGCCATCCTCGAAGCGGTGCTTCGCTTCGCTGGTCGATTTCATCTCCTGCGAAAAGAAATGGACCTCGTTCTGGCGGGTGGCCTTGGCGTGGTACATCGCCACGTCGGCCGCGCGCACCAGCTCGAAGGCGGTGGCGCCGTCGTGCGGGTAGACGCTGACGCCGATCGCCGCGCCGACGGCGATTTGATGCGGGCCGAACACGACTGGCCGGGACATGCAGCTGCGCAAGCGCTCGACCATGCGCAAGGTGAAGCGCAGCGACGGCTGGTTGACCAGCACCAGCACGAACTCGTCGCCCGACAGGCGCGCCACGGTATCGCTGTCGCGCACCGACGACAGCAGCCGGTTGGCGACGACGGTGAGCACTTCGTCGCCGGCTTCATGGCCGAGCGTGTCGTTGATTTTCTTGAAGCCGTTCAGGTCCATCAGCACGGTGGCCACCAGCGTCTTGTTGCGCTGGGCCATATGGATCGCCTGGTCGAGCCGGTCCCACAGCAGTGTGCGGTTGGCCAGGCCGGTCAGCGCGTCATGGTGCACTTCGTGCTCGAGCAGGGCGGTGCGCTGCTTGAGTGCGGTGATGTCGTTGATGACGCCGATGAAATGGGTGATGCGGCCTTTCTCGTCGGCGACCGGGGTGATGGTCAGGTCGTTCCAGAACAGCACGCCGTCCTTGCGCTGGTTGCGGAACGTGACGTTGACTTCGCGGCGCTCGTCGATGGCGCGACGCAGCAGCAGGCGCGCTTCCGAATCCATGCCCGGCGCGGCCATGAAGCGCGAATCGCGGCCGATCGCTTCGTCGAGCCGATAGCCGGTGATGCGCTCGAAAGCGGGGTTGACGTATTCGATCGGATTGTCGCGGCCGCTGCAGCGGGTGATGACGATGCCGTTGCTGGCGGCGTGCAGCGCGCGCTCGCGCAGGCGCAGCTGCTGCTCCTGCTGGTGGCGCACCGAGATGTCGAGTCCCATGCCGCACAGGTAATGCGTGCCCTTGCATTCGATGCGTGCGCCGGTGAGCAGGTAGGGCGTGCCCTTGCCGTCCTTGTCGAGCAGGTTCGCCTCGATAAAAACTTGCTCGCCGCGCTCAAACACCTGGCGGACCTTGCCGGCGATCATGGCTCTTTCGGTCAGGTCGAACATGTCGCCGGCGTGCGCTGTGTGCATCTTTTCGGTGGAAAAGCCGGTGACGGTTTCGAGTGTTCTGTTCCACAAAGCAAAAGTGGAGTCCTCGCGCAGCACATAAAAGGTGCCCGGCAGGACGTTGATGATCGAGTGCAGCGGCATGCTGCTGATCAGTTCGCCTTCGCTGCTGTGGCGCTGCAGGGTGAACATGGCGACACAGGCGGTCGCTGCGCCGTCGGGACCTTGTTGCGGCGCAAGGGTCACTTCGGCCTGGCGGACGGCGCCATCGGCGGCGGCCAGTTCGACGTCGATGGCAAGCGGTTCGCAGGCGCCGTTCAGTGAGGCGAGGTGGCGTGCGAACGAGGCGCCGCTCGCTTCGGTGAGCAGCGACTGCGCGGCGTGGTTGGCGATGTCGGCCGCGCCGATGCCAAACAGGTCTTCACAGCCCTGGTTCCAGGTCACGATGGCGCCCGCGTCGTTGATCAGGAACGCGGCGCGGGTCGTCGGCGCGCTGGCAAGCATGGGGTCCTTCGGTTTCTTGTTGCGTTCTCGCTAGGAACTAGTTGGACAGGCGAAGTAGAGATTCGTTCCTGCACGGCTCACCCGAGCGGCTGGCGCGAAAAAAAAACCACGGCGTGCCGTGGCTTTTTCATCGCAGCGGCCGCTTAGGCGGCGACTTCTTCACGCTCGGGCAACGCGATCTGGTTGTCCTTGCTGAACTGGTAGTCCTTGAACACGTGCTCGGCCGACAGGATCTGGTACTTGCTGTCAGCGAGCTTGTGGGTCGTGTCCTTCAGCCGGTAGGTGTAATGGCCGCAGGTCCAGCAGTTGAAGTTGCGCATGTGCGTGCACAGGCAGGTCTTGTCCATCACCACGACCGTCTTCGTGTCCGGGTTGGCCAGCACTTCGCGGTTGTACGAGTTGATGTACGAACAGTTGCCGGTGGCATCGAGCAGGTAGCCGTAGGATTCGCAGCCAGGACGGATGCCGGAACCAATTGCCGGCGTGCTCTTGAGCATGCGCATCGGATAGCCGGTCGGCGAAATGCCGTTGACGATGATGTCGTCCTCGGTCGCGCGTACGTATTCCTGCTTGACGCTGTCGGGCAGGCCGCATTCGTGGGTGATGGTGAAACGGGTCGCCACCTGGACGGCGCCGGCGCCTTTTTCGAGGAAGCCGACCGCATCGGACCCGGTGAACACGCCGCCGGCCGCAATCACCGGAATCTGCAGGTTTTCGGCGCGCATGAAGGCGTGCACCTCGTCCATGATGGTGTGCAGGTCGAATTCGGCCCAGTCGAGGCCGAAGCCAAGGTGGCCGCCGGCCAACGGGCCTTCGACGATGACGTAGTCAGGCAGACGGTCGAGCTTGGCTACCTTGCGCAGGAATAGTTGCAGCGCGCGCACCGACGACACGATGATGCCGAGCTTGGCGTCGCGAAAGCGCGGGTGGTCGGCGATCAGCGCGAACGAACCGAGGTGCAGGCCGGCCGACATGGTGATGCCGTCGACGCCGGCGTCGAGCGCAGCAACCAGGCGCGTGCGCAAGGTTTCCTTCGGCGAATTCATCGTCAGCTTTTCCATGCAGTTGACGAAGATGAGGCCATCGCCACGCTTCGCTTCCATGGTCTTGCCGACGTGCAGCATCGTCGCCTCGGCCAGGCGCGCCAGGTCGAACTGGACGACTGCCTTGTCCATGTTGTTGATGTTGAACTTGTAGGTCTTGGTTTTTTCCTTGACGAAGCTCGTGTCGAACTTGCGGTCGGAAACGTCTTGCACCATTGCATCGGAAATATGGCCGATTCCGCCCAGGCGGCACACTTCCAGCGCCAGCTCGGAGGTCGAGATATCGACGCCCATGCCGCCGATCATGATTGGCACATATTCCTTATTGCCTAGACGCAGGCGGAAATCATCAACACATTTCATTGCAATCCTTAAACTACTACCGACCAAGATGACTGTTTTCTACTACCGCGCTGAACGGACGAGTTTGCGCACCCCTCAATTCTACCCTAAGCGCGTTTGGGTTTCCGGGCTGCGAACGGCGTGCGAGCCGTCCATCGGGGTCAGACCCAGGTCTGACCCCGATGGACTGTCCCTGCTCGAGGCCGGCTCGCGCGGGTCGAATCAGTCGCGGAAGTTGTTGAACTCGAGCGGCATGTCCGGCACGTCCTTGCGCAGCATGGCCATCGCGGCCTGCAGGTCGTCGCGCTTGGCGCCGGTGACGCGCACCGCTTCGCCCTGGATGCTGGCCTGGACCTTCATCTTGCTGTCCTTGATGACGCGCACGATCTTCTTGGCGTCGTCGCTTTCGATGCCATTCTTGATCTTGATGACTTGTTTGACCTTGTCGCCGCCGATCTTTTCGATCTTGCCCGGGTCGAGGAAGCGCACGTCGACCTTGCGCTTGGCCAGCTTGTTGGTCAGCACGTCGCGCACCTGTTCGAGCTGGAAGTCGGCGTCGGCGAACGCGGTCAGCTCGTTGTCCTTCTGCTCGACCTTGGCGGAGCTGCCCTTGAAATCGAAACGGGTGGTGATTTCCTTGTTGGACTGCTCGACCGCGTTCTTCACTTCAATCATGTCTGCTTCGGAGACGACATCAAACGAGGGCATGGTAAATTCCTTTTTCTTGCAGATTATGAATGGCGATAGTTTAACGGACAACCGGGCCGCAGCCCGTTGCGCCGGGCGCTTTTTTAGCGGTTCAGGCATCGTTTCCAATTATAATCGTCGAAACTACGACACCGCCATGCTCCCAGACCTCGCTATTGCCCACGATTTTTCCCTCAAATCCTGCAACACCTTCGGCATCGACGCGCGCGCACGCCGCTACCTGCGCATCCATAGCGTGGCTGAACTGTCTGCCGCGCTGGCCGATCCGGCGCTGGCGGGCATGCCGCGACTGCTGCTGGGCGGTGGCAGCAATATATTGCTGACGGGCGACTTCGACGGCGTCGTGCTGCACATGGCCATCGAAGGGCGCGAGGTGCTCGGCGAGCGCGGCGGCCACACGCTGGTGCGCGCCGCGGCCGGCGAAAACTGGCACGGTTTCGTGCAGTGGACGCTGGCGCAAGGGCTCGGCGGCCTGGAAAACATGTCGCTGATCCCCGGCACGGTGGGCGCCTCGCCGATCCAGAACATCGGCGCCTACGGCGTCGAACTGAAAGACGTGTTCGATGCCGTGACGGTGTACGACATCGCCAGCGGCCAGTTGCGCAGCATGGACGCGGCGGCGTGCCGCTTCGGCTACCGCGACAGCATCTTCAAGCACGCCGATGGCGCCGGCCTGGTCATCGTCGACGTCACCTTCGCGCTGCCGACCGCCTGGGCGCCGAACCTGCGCTATGCCGAACTGGCGCAGGCGGTGGTGCAGGCCGGCACGGCGGCGCCGAGCGCGCAGGGCATCAGCGAGACGGTGGTGGCGATCCGGCGCCGCAAGCTGCCCGATCCGGCCGTCATCGGCAACGCCGGCAGCTTCTTCAAGAATCCGGTCGTCTCCAGCGCGCGCTGCCAGCAGTTGCTGGCGGCGTTTCCGGCGCTGGTGCATCACGCGCAGGCCGACGGCAGCGAAAAGCTGGCCGCCGGCTGGCTCATCGACCAGTGCGGCTGGAAGGGCAGGAGCCTGGGCGCGGCCGGCGTCTATCCGAAGCAGGCGCTGGTGCTGGTCAACAACGGCGGCGCCACCGGGGCGGAAGTGCTGGCGCTGGCCAACGCGATCCGCGCCGACGTTGCCGCCCGCTATGGCGTCACGCTGGAAGCCGAACCGGTGTTCGTCTAGCCGAGAACGCCAGCTTTTTTTTAGCCGAAGTGGCAGATGTAGCTGAGCGTGTCGAGCGTCTCGATGTCGAACGAGGCAGTGGCGGCGACGGCGAACTGCTGGCCGGCGCCAAACTCCTGCCAGCCGGACGCGCCCGGCAAGCGCACGCGGCAACGGCCGGCGGCGATTTCCATGATTTCCGGCGCCCCGGTGCTAAACGTCAAGGTCGACGGGAAGATGACGCCGACCGACTTGCGGCTGCCATCGGCGCACACGACCGTGTGCGACACGCATTTGCCGTCGAAATAGATGTTGGCGTTGGCGGTGACGCTGACGTTGTCGAGTGTGCTCATGGTTTTTCCTCTGGTGCCGGAGCGACGATGACCTGGTTGCGGCCGTCGTTCTTGGCGCTGTAAAGGGCCTTGTCGGCGCGCGCGACCAGGCCCTCGGCGGAGCCGTCTTTCGACGGCACGATGCTGGCCACGCCGATCGACATGGTGATGATGCCTTTTGGCGACTGCGGGTTGTCGATCGCCAGCTGCTCGATGTGGGAACGGCAGGCGTTGGCGATCAGCAGCGCGCCCTCGAGGCCGGTATCTGGCAGCACAATGGCGAACTCTTCGCCGCCGTAGCGCGCGGCAACGTCGGCCGGGCGCAACAGGTGTTCGGTCAGCACCGCCGCCGCCTTTTTCAGGCACAGGTCGCCGGCCAGGTGGCCGAAGCTGTCGTTGTAGACCTTGAAGCAGTCGATGTCGCACATCAGCAACGACAGCGGCTTCTGGTCGCGCTTGCCGCGCTGCCACTCCGAGCGCATCACTTCGTCGAAGCGGCGACGGTTGGCGATGCCGGTCAGGCTGTCGAGCGCGGCCAGCTTTTGCAGTTCGATGTTGGCGTCGGCCAGATTTTTCTGGCTGGCGCGCAGGAACTGGAACGCTTCGTCGCGCTGCAGGCGCGAAATGTAGGCGGCCGAGTGGTAGCGGATGCGCGCGAGCAGTTCGAGCCGGTCGGGCAGCTTGACGACGTAATCGTTGGCGCCGACGGAAAAGCTGTGCGCCTTCAGCTTGGCGTCGTCCTTGGCCGACAGCACGATGACGGGCACATGCCGCAGGGCCGGATCGTCGCGGTAGCCGCGGATCAGGGTGAAGCCGTCCGAGTTGGGCATCACCAGGTCCTGCAGGATCACGGTCGGCTGCAGCTGCAGGGCAGTGGCGGCGGCGTCCGCGGCGTCGGTGACGTAATGAAATTCGATGTCGCTCTGGTCGCTCAGCATGCGGCGCACCGCCTCGACGATGATCAACTGGTCGTCGACCAGCAGCACGCGTACTTTGAATTGGGTAACGCCCTGGTCTTCAAAGGTGCTCGCGGCGATGACATCGGACATTTTGTTACTTTCGTGATCATGTAAACGGGACATCGTTACGGTTGACGCATGCCAATTTTACTGCGCAACGCAGTCGAAATGTTTTCTAGTGACATTATTCGTTCCGCCGCATCGAGTTCGGCCGCCGCCCGCGGCATGCCGTAGACGGCGCTGCTGGCCTGGTCCTGGGCAATGGTCGCCTTGCCGGCATGGCGCATCGCCAGCAGGCCGCTGGCGCCGTCGCGGCCCATGCCGGTCAGCAGCACGCCGGTGGCGTCCTGCGTCCAGTGCGCCGCCACGCAGCGGAAGAACACGTCGACCGACGGCCGGTAGGCGTAGTCGAGCGGATCGGCGTCGTAATGCAGCCGGTGGCGCGGCGACAAGGTCAGGTGGTCGTTGGTGCGCGCCACCAGCACCACGCCGGCCTCCAGCGCGTCGCCGTCGTCGATGGCGCGCACCGGCATGGCGATCTGCTCGCCGAGCCACTTGGCGAAGTGGCCGGCGAAGTTGGCGTCGATGTGCTGCACCACGACGATGGCGGTGCCATTCGCCGGGGTCCAGCCGGCCAGCACCTTGGCGATCGCACCCGGTCCGCCGGTGGAGGCGCCGATCGCCAGCAGGTGGCGGATGGCAGCGCCGGCGATGGGGGGCGCCGGCGATGGCGCCTGGTCGCCGGCGCTGACGCGAATCAGCTTGCCGATGGTCTTGATCTTGGCCAGCAGGGCGGTGTCGCCACCGGCCGCGCTCAGCTCCGGTGTGGCGGTGACGTCGAGCGCACCGGCGCCGAGCGCGCGAAACACCTGGCTGACATTGTCTTGCGGGCGCGCGGTGACGATCAGGATCGCGCAGGGCGAGGCCTGCATGATCTGGCGCGTGGCCTCAACGCCGTCCAGTTCCGGCATGTTCAGGTCCATCAGCACCAGGTCGGGCCGGTTCTCGGCGCACAGGCGGACCGCTTCCTTGCCGTTGCGCGCCACCCACAGCACCTCGTGCCCGCGGCCGGCCACGACCGCGCGCCGCAGCGCCTCGGCCGCCATGGCGACGTCGTTGGCGATGCCGATCTTCATGCGCCGGCCTCGCCGATCAGGTCGAGCACCGCGTCGAGCAGCGTCTCGTCGTGGAAGCTGCCCTTGGTCAGGTAGTAGTCGGCGCCGGCGGCCATGCCGCGCGCGCGGTCTTCCGGCCGGTCCTTGTACGACACGATCATCACCGGCAGCTTGTGCAGGCGCGGGTCCTTGCGGATCAGGCCGACCAGCTCGACGCCGTCCATGCGCGGCATGTCGACGTCGGTGACGACCAGGTCGTAGTCGCCGCCGCGCACCACGTTCCAGCCGTCGATGCCGTCGATGGCGATGTCGACCTGGTAGCCGCGCCCGAGCAGCAGCTTGCGCTCCATCTCGCGCACCGTCAGCGAATCGTCGACCACCAGGATGCGCTTGGCCTCGCGCTGTTCGTGCGCGCCCTGCGACATCTGGTGCAGCGCGCCTTCGCTGAGCAGCTTCTCGATCGACAGCAGCAGGTCGGCGCAATCGAGGATCAACACCGGTGCGCCGTCGTCGAGCAGGGCGGCGGCGGCGACGTCGCGCAGCTTGCCGAACAGCGGCTCGAGCGGCTGCACCGCCAGGCTTTGCTCGCCGCGGATGGCGTCTACCACCAGCGCGTAGCGCTGGTTGGCCGAACCACCGACGCCGATCACCACCACCGCCAGTTCGCTCACGCCAGGGGCCATCTGGCCCAGTTCGAGCACCTGCGCGGCCGACACCAGGCCGAGATGCTCGCCGTTGTAGTCGAAGAACTGCTTGCTCTCGAGCGTGTGCAGCTGCGACTGCGCCAGTTTGAGCACCCGCTCGACCTTGACGATCGGGATCGCGTACGCCTCGCCCTGGATGTCGATGACCAGCGCGCGCACGATCGACTGCGTCAGCGGCAGCGTGATCGAGGTACGAAAGCCGTGGCCGGGTTCGGAGTCGATGCGCACGTTGCCGTTCTGCGCGCGCACCGCCTGCTGCACGATGTCGAGGCCGACGCCACGGCCGGAAATGGCGCTGGCCGTTTCCTTCAGGCTGAAGGCGGGCAGGAACAGGAACTCCATCAGTTCGGCTTTCGACATCGCCGCCGCCATCGGCGCGCTGGCCAGCTTGCGCCGCACGACGGCGTCGCGGATGCGTTCGAGGTCGACGCCGCGGCCGTCGTCGCTGATGACGATCGACAGCATGCCATTGCGGTGGCGCGCTTCAAGCCGAACGGCGCCGGCGGCCGGCTTGCCGGCGGCGCGCCGCTCGTCGGCGCTCTCGAGACCGTGGTCGACCGCGTTGCGCAGCATGTGGTTGAGCGGGCCTTCGATATTGGCCAGGATGTCGCGGTCGACCAGCGTGTCTTCGCCGGTGATGGTCAGTTGCGCTTCCTTGCCCAGGCTGCGCGCCAGGTCGCGCACCATGCGCGCAAACGCATGCACGCCGTCGCGGAAAGGGCGCATGCGCAGCGCCAGCACTTCGTCGATCAGGTTGTTCGACACGCTCAGCACGCGCCGCTCGTAGCCGTCCAGGTCGGCCATGTGGTCGTGCAGGAACTGCTTGAGCGCGTGGGTCTTCTGCAGCGCCAGCGCCGATTTTTCGACCAGCGCCGGGTCGGCGCTGCGCACCAGCGCCTCATGCAGCTGCTCGATCGACTGGAACAGGCTGGACTGGTTGCGCTTGAAGCGCTGCAGCGACGCCATCGTCGGCTGCAGCTGGTGGGCGTTGATGCGCGTTTCGCTCGCCAGTGCCAGCAGCTGGTCGAAGTTCTGCACAGGCGCGCGCGGCCCCTGCGGCGCGGCCTCGGCCGCCGGCGCTGGCTGTGCCGGCGCCGGCTCGAGCGGCGCTGCCGGCTGCGCGGCAGGGGTGTCGTGCAGTACCGCGACCTGCGCGATCGACTCCATCGTGGCGCTGATGCGCGCCGCATTCTGGCCCAGCCAGCCGGCAACGGCGTCTTCGGCGAGGGTGGCGCACTGCACGATCAGGTCGACCGCGGCCAATAGCACGTCGATGCGGGCCGGCGACAGCTGCAAGCTGCCGCTTTGCGCGGCGACGAAGGCGTCTTCCATGCGGTGCGCCAGTTGCACCACGACGTCGAGGCCGACGATGGCCGCGGCGCCCTTGATCGAATGGGCCGCGCGCATCAGCGACTCGGTGGTAGCGTCGTCGTAGGCGCCGCGCTCGATCGCCAGCAGGGCGTCGGTCAGGATGCGCGCCTGACCGTCCGCTTCCATGCGGAACAGGTCCATCATCGAGAAGGCGCTGAGGTCGTCCTGGTCCATGCTCATCGCAGCAACCTCGCCAGCTGGTGGCCGATCAGCGCCTCATCGAGCACGCCGATGCGCATCTCGCCTTTCGCCATCACGCCCGTCAAAAAGCGGTGCAGTCCCTTGTTGATGGTCGCCGCCGGCGCCGCCAGGGCCCCTTGCGCGTAGCGCTCGATGCCGTGCAGGTCGGCCACCGGCAGCGCGAACGAGCGGCCTTCCCATTGCATCACCAGCAGGCGGGCGAACACGTGGCGCCCGCTCGCCGCCGGCGTATCGTGTTCGTCGATGCCGAGCATGGCGCCGAGCGACATCAGCGCAGTTAGCTTGCCGCCGACGCTGACGACGCCGAGCAGGCCTGGCGCGGCGCGGTGCGGCAGGCGGTGGCCGGTGGCGAGCGGGGCGACCGAACCGACGGCGCGGGTCGGCAATGCCAGCCACTCGCGGCCGATGCGAAACACCAGCGCCGACTGGTCGAGCGTGGCGCGCTGATCGGCCTTTTCGCGGAAGTGGCCGGCCCACTCGCGCCGGTAAGCGGCGTCGATCGGGCGCTGCAGGTTGCGCTGGGCGGCGGCGGAATAGACGTCGCAGTTGCGGCAGTGGACGTGCTGCGCGAGCCGGGCGCAACTCTGGTCGCCGCTGACGCCGATGCGGTTCCAGCAATCGTCGATCGCCGGCGTGTTCATCGGTTGATTCATCGGCTTTGCCCCGCGCGGCGTTCGAACAAGCGCGCGGCGCGCTGGCGAAATACGCCGGCCTGCGCGGCGTCGCCGGTCTGTTCGGCCAGCAGGGCCAGGTGGCACAGCGCGTCGTAGTGGTCCGGCTGCAGGTAGACGCAGCGGCGCCAGTAGTCGTCGGCCGCGTCGCTGTTGTGCTGGGATGCGCTGATCACCCCTAGCAGGAAGTAGGCGCCGGCCGAGTTCGGGTCGGCCGCCAGCAGCGCATGGCACGATGCAATCGCCTCCCGATAGTGGCCGCGGTCGGCCTGGCGGCGCGCGTCGGCCAGCAGGCTGGCGCAGTCGAGCGCTACCGGCGCCAGCGCGGGCGCCGCCCTGGCAGCGCCGGCCGCCGGCGCCTTCGCTGCCTTGCGTGGCGCCGGTGTCGCCGCGGCGGCGCACGGTTTGGCGACCGGCGCCGGCGTGGCGCCGGCCTTTTGCAGCGCGAACGCGCCGGGCAGGCGCAGCGGCGCAAAACCGTTGCGGCAGAACGCCGGCACTTCGGCGTAGCCGGCGAACAGCATGCCGTCGTCGGCCAGCAGTGTGCCAAGCACCGCGATGGCGGCGGTGGTGGTCGGGTCGTCGAAATAGATCAGCAGGTTGCGGCAGAAGACGACGTCGTAGCGGCCGGCCGCGCTGGCGCTGTCGAACGCGAGAAGGTTGGCCTGCGAGAAGGTCACCTGCGCGCGCAGCTCGTCGCTGATCTGGTATTCGTCGCCGCGGCGGCTGAAGTAGCGTTCGCGGAAAGCCAGGTCGGCGCCGCGAAAGGCGTTGCGCGTGTAGCGCCCGGCGCGCGCGCGTTCGACCGCCACCATCGACAGGTCGGCCGCTTCGATGCGGTAGGCGCCGGCGTGTACGCCGGCGTCGCACAGCGCCATCGCCATTGAGTACGGCTCCTCGCCGCCGGCGCACGGCACCGACAGGATGCGCATGACGCGGCCCGGCTGCGCGGCGAGCTGCTGCTGCACGAAGGCAGTGGCGGCGCTGAACGCGCAGGAGTCGCGGAACATCCACGATTCGGGCACCACCACCAGTTCGATCAGCGCCGCCAGTTCGGCCGGCGAGAGCTGCTGCAGGTATGCGGAGCTGTCGGATATGCCGCAGCGGGCCATGCGTTCGCGCAGCGCGCGCTCGACCACGTGCTCGCTCAGGTCGAGGCCACTGGCGCGCTGCAGCAGTTCGCGCGCGTTCATGCCGGCGTTTCCTGGAACAGCTGCGCGCTGACCTCGGGCGCGAGCAGGCGCTCGATGTCGACCAGCTGCAGCATGGCGCCGGTGCCCGGCGCCACCTGGCCGAGGAAGGGCGCGGCCTTGACGCCACTGTCGGCCAGCGCGTTGTCGTCGAGCGTTTCGATGCCGATCACGTGTTCGGCCAGCAGGCCAAGCTGGCGCGTGGCGCCACCGCCGAGCGGATAGTCGACCAGGATGATGCGGGTGTCGAACCAGACCTGCTCGGGCGCCATGCCGGCCAGGCGCGACAGGTCGATCACCGGCACCGGCGCGCCGTGCAGGTCCATCAGGCCGGCGACGAACCAGGGCGCCAGCGGCAGGTGCTTCAGTTCGAGCGCCGGCAGCACGCGCGCGATCGCGCCCAGGCGCAAGCAGTAGCGGTCAGGCCCGATCGAAAACACCAGCACTTTCATTGCCGTCCTTAGCTGTTGACGGCGAAGGTGGCGACCGACGACTGCAGGTCGCCGGCGGCGTACTGCAACTGGTGCACCGCTTCGCTGGTGGCCTTGAGCGACTCCACCGTCTGCTGGGTGGCGTCGTTAAGCTGCATCATGGTGTCGGAAATTTGCGAGGCGCCGACCGCCTGCGACTGCATCCCCTGCAGCACCAGGTCGAACTGCGGCGCCAGTTTCTGCACCTGGTCCATCACCGACGACAGCTGCTCGGCGACCTGGCGCACTTCGCCGACGCTGCGGCGGATCTCTTCCGAAAATTTGTCCATCCCCATCACGCTGGCCGACACCGCCGACTGCATTTCCTTGAGCATCTGGTCGATGTCCCAGGTCGACACCGACGTCTGGTCGGCGAGGCGGCGAATTTCGGTCGCCACGACCAAGAAGCCGCGGCCGGCGTCGCCGGCCTTTTCGGCCTCGATGGCGGCGTTCAGCGACAGGATGTTGGTCTGGTCGGCGACTTTCGTGATCGTGATCAGCACACTGTTGATGTTGCTGGCCTTTTCCGACAGGGCGGCCAGCTTGGCGTTGATCGAGTCGGTGGCCGAGACCATGCGCTGCATGGTCAGGTCCATGCGCTTGAGGTTATTCTGGGCGTCGGCGGTGGCGCTGGTGGTGAAGTCGGCCACCGCGGTGGCGTCTTCCATGGTGCGCAGCAACTGGGTGGTGTTGGCCGAAATCTCCTTGGTCGTCGACAGGATCTCGATGCTGGTCTGCGCCTGCTCGATGCCGGTCGCCTCCTGCTGCTTGGCCGAGGCGGCAATTTCGGTGGCCGAGGTGGTGACCTGGATGCCGGCCTTCTGCACGTCGTTGAGCAGGCGGCGCAGGTTGACAAACATGGTTTTGAGACCGTCGCCGAGGCGGCCGATGGCGTCGCTGCCGCTGATCGCCACTTCGCCCGTCAGGTCGCCCGACGCCGCCTTCGACACCACGCCGAGCAGCGAATCGACCTTGCCGCGCAATTCGTTGGTCGCCGCCAGTTCCTTGGCCTGGCTGTCCTGGATGGCCTGCGCCATGCGGTTGAATTCGACGGCGACCTTGCCCAGTTCGTCGTTGGCGCCGACGTCGGCGCGCGCGCCCTGGTCGCCGCTTGCGATCTGGCCCACCGCGCGGGTCAGGTTGTTGAGGGGGTGGAGCAGGGCGTGGGTCAATAGATAGGCAATCAGCACCGCCAGCGCCAGGCAAACCAGGCCGCCGACGCCGAGCAGCAGGAACATGGCGTGCTGCAGCGCGGCCGATGCCTCGGTGCGCATGGCGAGGAGGCGCGTTTCTTCGTCGGCGATTTCGCCGATCAGCTTGCGGATGTCCGCCACCATGCGCGCACCATTGATCACATCGGCGGCGCTGTCAACCTGCTGCGAAACGCCTGCGGTCTTGTTCAATTCGCGGCGCTTGGCGATCAGCGGCGTGATCACGTTGTTGATCCAGTTGTCGAGCATCGGCTCGAGGCGGCGCAGGCGCTGCTGCTGGGCGGCATTGTCGGCCGTGAGGGCAAGCGTCTTGGCAAGGTGGGCGCGCGCTTCTGCCTCCTCCTTTTCGATCGGCAGCACCAGCGACTCGTTACCGGTCAATATGAAGCCGCGCGTGGAGGACTGGACCTGCAGCATCGAGGTGGTGATGTGGTTCGTTTCAAGCAGCACTTCGAGGGTGTGGCGGTCCCACTGGTTCGCCTCGGATAGCTTGGAGAAGTTGTTGTAGGCCAGCGCGAGCAAGAGCAGGAAGATGGCGGCAATGGCGCCGATGCCGAACGTGATTTTGCTCTTGATGCGCAGGTCTTTAAACATGGGTTCTCCGGATACGGTATTGATCGCCGTCAATGTAACATTTTGGCGGCTCGGCGGGATGATTCCACTGAGAAACGTGGTTTTTTGGCGCGTGAAAAAAAGGCCGCCCGCAGGCGGCCTTGTCATGTCAACATGTTTACTGGCCGCGCTTGGCGCGCGCCACTGCGGCGATGCGCATGCGCAGCGCATTGAGCTTGATGAAGCCGCCGGCGTCGGCCTGGTTGTAGGCGCCGCCGTCTTCGTCGAAGGTGGCGATGTTCATGTCGAACAGCGAGTCGGTTTTCGAATCGCGCGAGACGACCGACACGCTGCCCTTGTAGAGCTTGACGCGCACCCAGCCGTTGACGCTCTGCTGGGTATGGTCGATCAGCGTCTGCAGCGCGACGCGCTCCGGCGCCCACCAGTAGCCGTTGTAGATCATCGACGCGTAGCGCGGCATCAGGTCGTCCTTCAGGTGCGCCACTTCGCGATCAAGCGTGATCGATTCGATCGCGCGGTGCCCCTTGAGCATGATGGCGCCGCCCGGGGTTTCGTAGCAGCCGCGCGACTTCATGCCGACGTAGCGGTTCTCGACCAGGTCGAGGCGGCCGATGCCGTGCTTGCCGCCGAGGCGATTGAGTTCGGTCAGCACCGCCGCCGGCGACAGGCGCACGCCGTTCAGCGCGACGATGTCGCCCTTTTCGTATTCGATGTCGAGGTATTCGGCTTTGTCCGGGGCCGCTTCCGCGCTGACGGTCCAGCGCCACATCGTCTCTTCCGCTTCGGCGCTCGGGTTTTCCAGGTGGCGGCCTTCGAAGCTGATGTGCAGCAGGTTCGCGTCCATCGAGTACGGCGCGCCGCCGTTCTTGTGCTTCATGTCGACGGCGATGCCGGCGTCCTCGGCGTACTTCAACAGTTTTTCGCGCGACAGCAGGTCCCACTCGCGCCACGGCGCGATGATCTTGACGTCCGGTTTGAGCGCATAGGCGCCCAGTTCGAAGCGCACCTGGTCGTTGCCCTTGCCGGTGGCGCCGTGCGAGATGGCGTCGGCGCCGGTTTCGTTGGCGATCTCGATGAGGCGCTTGGCGATCAGCGGACGGGCGATCGAGGTGCCGAGCAGGTATTCGCCTTCGTAGACGGTATTGGCGCGAAACATCGGGAACACGAAGTCGCGCACGAACTCCTCGCGCACGTCGTCGATGTAGATGTTCTCCGGCTTGATGCCGAACTTGATCGCCTTGGCGCGCGCCGGCTCGAGCTCTTCGCCCTGGCCCAGGTCGGCCGTGAAGGTGACGATTTCGCACTGGTAGTTATCCTGCAGCCATTTCAGGATGACCGAGGTATCGAGGCCGCCCGAATAGGCGAGAACTACTTTTTTAATGTCGCTCATGATGCTTCCGTAGAGTGGTGTTGAATTGGGATTAGCGCCCGGAGATTTCGCCCAGCAGCAGGTATTCGATCAGCGCCTTTTGCACGTGCAGGCGGTTTTCGGCCTCGTCCCAGACAACCGACTGCGCTCCGTCGATGACCGCGGCGGCCACTTCCTCGCCGCGGTGCGCCGGCAGGCAGTGCATGAACAGGGCGTCGGCGCTGGCGCGCGCCATTTTTGGGGCGTCGACCATGAAGCCGTCGAAGGCCTTCAGGCGCTCGGCGTTTTCCTTCTCGTAGCCCATGCTGGTCCAGACGTCGGTATTGACCAGGTGCGCGCCCTGGCAGGCGTCGGACGGATTGTCGAAGAAGGTGTAGCGCGTTGTCGCCACCAGCGACGGATCGATGTCGTAGCCTTTCGGCGTCGACACGTTCAGGTGGAAGCCGAAGATCTCGGCCGCCTGCAGCCACGAGTACAGCATGTTGTTGGCGTCGCCGATCCAGGCGACGGTCTTGCCGGCAATCGAGCCGCGGTGCTCGACGAAGGTGAAGATATCGGCCAGCACCTGGCACGGATGGTGTTCGTTGGTCAGGCCGTTGATCACCGGGACGCGCGAATTGGCGGCGAAGCGCTCGATGATGTCCTGGCCGAAGGTGCGCACCATGATGATGTCGCACATGCGGCTCATGACCTGGCCGGCGTCTTCGACCGGCTCGCCGCGGCCAAGCTGGCTGTCGCGCGTGTTGAGGTAGATGGCGGCGCCGCCCAGCTGGTGCATGCCGGCTTCGAAGGACAGGCGCGTACGCGTCGAGTTCTTCTCGAACACCATCACCAGGGTGCGGTCGATCAGCGGGTGGTAGACCTCGTAGTTCTTGAATTTGCGCTTGATGATCTTGGCGCGCTCGATGACGTACTCGAATTCGGCCAGCGTGAAGTCGGAGAACTGCAGGAAGTGCTTGATCGGTTTGGGCGTGGTCATACTGGCAACTTTGAGGCGAATAGCTCTTGATTATAAGGCGTTTATGGCCGAGGGGTCAGACCCGGTGTGGCATATAAAGGGTCTGACCCCTAATACAGCGTCTGTGCCGATTCGTGCAGCAGCTGGCCGTACAGTGCATGGCGGAACCTGGCGATCTTGCCTTCGGCGACAGCGGTCAGCACCGCGCACTGCGGCTCGATCAGGTGGCGGCAGTTGTAGAACTTGCAGCCGCCCAGGTAGGGCTTGAACTCGACGAAGGCGCGCTCGAGCATGCCCTCGCTCAGGTGGTACAGGCCGAATTCCTGGAAACCGGGCGAGTCGATGATCGACGCGCCGCCGCCAAGCGCGTACAGCCGCGTGAACGTGGTCGTGTGTTTGCCGGTGTCGAGCGCCGCCGAAATCTCGCGCACGGCGATGTCGGCGTCCGGCACCAGCAGGTTGATCAGCGACGACTTGCCCATGCCGGACTGGCCGATGAAGATCGACGACTCGCCCTCGAGCAGCGGCATCAGCGTCGCCACCGCGTGCTCCGGATTGGCGCGCGCCGATACTTCATGCAGCGGGTAGCCGAGCGAGGTGTAGGCCAGCAGGCGTTCGCGCGCCTTCGGCAGAAGCTCGGCGACGTCGGTCTTGTTGAGGATCAGGTGGGCCTCGATGCCGGCCGCTTCTGCCGCCACCAGCGAGCGCGAAATCAGGTCGTCGGCAAAACCCGGTTCGGTGGCGACGACGATGAACAATCGCGTCAGGTTCGCCGCCAGCAGCTTCGACTTGTACTGGTCGGAGCGGTACAACAGCGTCTTGCGCTCGGCAATCGACTCGATCACGGCCTGGTCTTCCGACGTCATCTTGAGGTTGACGACGTCGCCGACCGCGATGTTGGTCTTTTTGCCGCGGGTGACGCACTGCAGTTTGCGGCCGTCGACGTCGGCCAGGTAATGGCGCCCGTGGGCGGCGATGACGGTGCCGGTCAAACCGGTCGCGCCGCTCATGCGCCGGCCCGCAGCGCGTAGATCGCGTTGGTCTTGGCCGCGCAGATGAAGTCGTTTTGCGAGAGGGCGCCGCCGGCCGAATGGGTGTGGTAGCTGACGACGCAGTTCTTGTACGTCACGCTCAAGACCGGATGGTGGTCCTGCTGGTGGACCATCTCGGCGAGCGAGTTGACGAACTTGATCGTCTCGTGATAATCGCGGAAGGCGAAGTTGCGGCGCAGGTAGCCGTCTTCGATGCTCCAGCCGGGGACTTCAGGCAGGGCGGCGTCGATCGCCGGCTGGGCCAGCGCCGGGGCGCCTTCGATGCAGTGTTGGTCGAGCAGGGTCATTGGGCCGCCAGGTTCAGGTGCCGGATCCGCACGGTGGCGGGGGGATGGGAATCGTAGAACGCCGAGTGCAGCGGATCGGGCGTCAGCGTGGAAGCGTTATCTTCGTACATCTTGACCAGCGCCGACACCAGGTCGCGTGCGTCGGTGTGGGTGGCGGCGAAGGCGTCGGCCTCGAACTCGTGCTTGCGCGAGGTGATCGAGGTCAGGGGCGAGAGCGCGAAGGTAAAGATCGGCAGCACCAGCATGAACAGTATCAGCGCCATGGCGTCGCTGGCGAACAGCGGGTCGACGCCGAGGCCCTGGTAAAACCAGGTCTGCGTCCTGAGGTAGCCGAGCAGCGCGAGAAAACCGAGCGACACGGCGAACATGACGGCGATGCGCTTGATGATGTGCTTGAGCTTGAAGTGGCCCAGTTCATGCGCCAGCACCGCTTCGATTTCCTGCGGCGCCAAGCGGGCGAGCAGGGTGTCGAAGAAGACGATGCGCTTGTTGGCGCCGAAGCCGGAAAAGTAGGCGTTGCCGTGCGCGCTGCGCTTGGAGCCGTCCATCACGAACAGGCCCTTGGAGGCGAAGCCGACACGCTGCATCAGGCCTTCGATGCGGCTTTTCAGGCTGTCGTCGGCGAGCGGGGTGAATTTGTTAAACAGCGGCGCGATCACGGTCGGGAACAGCACCATCATCAAGAGCTGAAAGCCGCTCCACACCAGCCAGGCGTACAGCCACCACAGCGCGCCGGTTTTTTCCATCAAGGTGAGGACGATCCAGATCAGCGGCAGGCCGATCGCCGCGCCGATCAACACGCCCTTGGCCATGTCGGCCAGCCACAGCTTGCAGGTCATCTTGTTGAAGCCGAAACGTTGTTCCAGCACGAACTGGCGATAGTAATCAAATGGCAAGTCGAGCAGGCCGGAGATGGCGGCGAACGCCACCAGCAGGCTGATTTGATACGTCATGCCGGGGCCGCTGATCGGCGCCAGCGTCACGGCCAGCCACTGCAGGCCGCCCATCAGCGTGAAGCCGATCAGCACGGCGCTCGAAAACAGCAGCGAGACGAGGCCGAGCTTGGTCTTGGCAACGGTGTAGTCGGCCGCCTTCTGGTGGGCGGCGAGGGGGATGCTGGAAGCGAATTCGGCCGGTACCTGGGCGCGATGGGCGAGCACGTGGCGCACATGCCGGTTTGCCAGCCAGAAGCGCAACATCAAGGTCAAAAGGAAGAAACCGACAAACAAAACCGAAAACGCGAGTGAATACATTCTGTGCCTGTGAGAAAATGCAGGATTGATTAGGCCAAGAGAGAATTATGTCACAAGCGACCGAATTAGCCGTACCCGCGGGCGGCCACCGTCCCAACGAGTTGAACCTGATCTGGGTCGACCTGGAAATGACGGGACTCGAGCCGGACACCGACCGCATCATCGAGATTGCGGTCGTCGTCACCGACATGAACCTCAATACCATCGCCGAAGGCCCGGTGTTTGCGATCCACCAGTGCGAAGAGACGATGGACAAGATGGATGCGTGGAACAAGGGCACCCACGGCCGCAGCGGGCTGATCGAGCGGGTGCGCAACTCGACCGTGACGGAAGAGCAGGCCGAAGCGGCGCTGATCGCCTTCCTGAGGCAGTTCGTCCCGGCCGGCAAATCGCCGATGTGCGGCAACACGATTTGCCAGGACCGCCGCTTCATGGCGCGCACGATGCCGAAGCTGGAAGCGTTCTTCCACTACCGCAATCTCGACGTGTCGACGTTGAAGGAGCTGTGCCGCCGCTGGAAGCCGGACCTGGTGGGCGGGTTCAAGAAGCACCAGAAGCACACGGCGCTGGCCGACATCATCGAATCGGTGGAAGAGCTGAAGTACTACCGCGAGCATTTCATCAAGCTGTAATTTCTACGTCCACGCGAACGGCGGCAGATTGTCGCGCGCGTGGACGGGCATACTGCGGAAGCTGGACCTGTCATCAGGACAGGCTCCAGCTTTTCTTCGCCGTGGATCATGCCGAAAATTTCCGCAGCAGAAGCTCGCGCGCTCCTTGGTCGCCCTCTCCGTTGCGACGGCGATTTCGCGTGGATATCGCAAAAGGGCCTGCAGCCAGTCAAGATTCTCACTGCCGGTATTGTCGATCATGCTGGCAGGCGTCCGCATATGATGGTCGAGGTCAGTTTTACGCGCAGCGCGTCCAAGACCAAGTATCTGTTTGCTGTTCTCTTGCTAAATCGCACCAGTACTGACCGGGTGTATCAGCTCGAAGTGAGCCATACGCGGCGTAAGCAAAAGGATGCGCATGCCTTGTCCCACGAGCACATCGGCGATCGGCGCCAAGTCGGGGAGGCGGTCTGGCAGAATTGGAGCTATGATGAAGTGTTGGCGCATTTTTGCGCACAAACCAATATCAGTTTCGCACCGCTACCGCCTTCTCCGTAACGGATTATTTTTGCGAGGCAATCATGGACTGCGAATCTCTCTCCAAGATCATCGGGTACTACTGCTATCCCGTTTCCGAAGACGGCAATATTTTGCTGATCGAGACGCCTTTCCGCTTCCACGACGGTGACGATATCCCTGCATACGCCGAACTGGGTCCGCACTCGGTGCGCTTCTTCGATGACGGCGACGTCTACTGGCACTTTGCAGGGCTTGGCATTCGTATGCAGAGTGAGGAGAACAAACAACTCATCTCCGATATCGCCGAAGCGCATGGTCTTACGCGCACTGAGGTGTGGGAAGTTGAATTGGTGGCGCGACCCGACCAGGTCGCGGCAGGCTTCGCGCAGTACATCGCCGCCATGCTCGCTTTCGTGAAGTGGGAAAAGGAGCGCGATGAAGCATTGGAGGTGTTGTACCGCGAAGAGCGCGCGCGCCTCGCTTAGCAGTGGGTCCGGCCGCCAGGGCCGGACTCGGTGGACGGCTTCGAATCTGTTAGCGAGCGCCGTCAATGCAGCTGCGGACCGGCGCGCGGCACCAGTTGCTCCTCTTTGAGCATCGTCTTCTCGGTCCAGTCGCTGCCCGGCGATTGAGCGTCCCTGGCATGTTCGACGGGACTGACGCCTTTCACGCGCATGCCTTGCTCGTACACGAGCCGGCCGCCAAACCAGCCGGAAACGAGCACGCCGACGGCGGCAATGGCCGACAAAGCGAGCGAGCCTCCAGTGTGCGCCCGCTGGTCTTTGCGCATCGCTACATTTGCAGCCGTCAAGGCGAGCGCACTGCCGTTGAGGATCGCATGCATGTTGGCTGTGCGCTTGACGTCCGTGTTGGACTCGATCATCAGGCAGTCCATCGCACCGGCGGTGGCGGCGGCAACGCCGCCAATCAGTCCTCCAACCAGGCTGAAGTAGGCGGCATTCGAATAGCTCGACTTGCTCGTCGCGCCGTGCATGGCGTCGAGGATGAATCAGCATCGGGTGCAGCGGGTGGCCGGCAAAAGTTGATTTAGGCATTACGGGTCTCCTTGAATATGTTCAGGGTTCGACCGCAGGGCCGATCGGGTTCAGTGTGGCGCAGACGAACTGGCCGGAACTGCCGCTGCCGCTCAGTGTTTAACGGTGTGGGGGATCGCCATGAACACTTCGAGGAGAACGTTTCTGCACCAATCCGTCGCGCTTGCAGCCGCGCCCAATCTTGCTGCCGCGGCTCGGCATATCGTCTTGCTGGGCGATTCGATTTTCGACAACGGCGCCTACACCGGCGGCAAACCGGACGTGATAGCGCATTTGCGGCGCCGGACGCCGCATGGTTCGACTGCAACCTTGCTGGCGCGCGACGGCGCCACGACGGCCGGCATCCCCGCCCAACTGGCGCGCTTGCCACGCGACGCGACACACCTGGTCCTTTCCGTTGGCGGCAACGATGCATTGCAGCGGCAGGGGCTTTTGCAAGCGCCGGCCCGTTCAGTGGCCGAAGCGATCGA
This sequence comes from Massilia sp. TWR1-2-2, assembly GCF_049897565.1. Taxonomy (NCBI): domain Bacteria; kingdom Pseudomonadati; phylum Pseudomonadota; class Betaproteobacteria; order Burkholderiales; family Oxalobacteraceae; genus Massilia; species Massilia sp. TWR1-2-2. The sequence goes on from NZ_JAFCWM010000006.1 coordinate 98,773, forward strand.
GATGCTGGCGGGAGCCGTCGGCGAGTTCGAGCCGGCGTACCGCAAGGTAAGCGACGCCTGCCTAGGGCACCGGCTGCCGCTGGTGATCAGCACTATCTACAACGGCAACTTCAGCGACGCGCGCTATGGCAAGTTGGCGCGCAATGCGGTGGCGCTGTTTAACGATGCCATCATCCGCACCGCGCTTGACTACAAGCTGAAGGCGCTCGATCTGCGCGCGGTCTGCTCGCGGCCGGAAGACTATGCCAACCCGATCGAGCCGTCGAGCATTGGCGAGGCGAAGATTGCGGGCGCCATTGTCGCGGTCGTGTCGGGATCGGCGGAAGCCAAGGGCGCGTTGCTGTTCCGCGGCGTTGGCTGACGCGCAAACGGCGATCTCGGCGGTAATGTGGTGTGGCGAACAGTCAATCAATTTATCCGCGGGTAAGCTGTGGTTTTACCCAAGGAGACCGCCATGACGAAAACCAAAACCGAACCTAGCGAGCAGTTGCATCGCGATGCTGAGCAGGCTCAGCTTGACGTCAACAAGAGCCAGCACAAGGCGGAAGAGCAGGAAGTTGTCGGCCGTCAGCAAAATGATGGCCTCAAGCCACATCAGGACACGGGCGCTCCACGCGGCCAGTAAGTGCGGCGCAACTAAAAAAAAGCCGGCGATACATCAGCCGGCTTTTTTTTCTGCAGTAACTGCTTAGCGCATCTGCGTGTAGTTGACCGGAATGAAGTCGTAGCCCTTCGATTCCTTGACGATGTGGCCGATGCCGGGGAACTGCAGGTGGGACCCGCCTACCAGGTAGCCGCCGCGCGCGGCCGCGTCGAACGCCTGGCGCCGCTCGGCGGCCGCCGTCTTCTGGTCGCTGTCGAAGGTGATCGTCACTTGGGGACGGTCGAACTGCACCGCGGCTACGTGGATCAGGTCGCCGATCAGCACCAGCTTCTGTCCCTTGCTCTCCACCAGGTAGGTTGCGTGTCCAGGTGTATGGCCCTTGCCCGACAGCGAACTGATGCCCGGCACCAGTTCGACATTGCCTTCAAACGCGGCAAACTTGCCGGCGGTGACGTAAGGATTCAACGACGCCATGGCACCCTTGAAGGAATCGGCCATCTTTGGGTTCTTGTCCATGTTGGCCTGGCTGAGCCAGAAGTCCGCTTCCTGCTTTTGCGCGCGCACGGTCGCGTTTGGAAACGCACGCTGGCCGTTGGCGGCGAGGCCGCCGACGTGGTCAGAATGCATGTGGGTAATGTAGATCTCGTCGATCTGTTCTGGCTGGTAGCCGGCCGCCTTCAGGTTGGCGACGAACTTGCCCAGGGTCGGGCCGAACAGGCCCGCCGCGCCGGCGTCGACCAGGATCAGCTTGCTGCCGGTGTTGATCAGGAAGGTGTTGACCGAGGTTTCCAGGGGGGCCTTCAGGAACGACTTGGCGAGAGCGGCGCTGATGGCCGCCGGCTTTTCGCCCTGCAGCAGCTTGTCGACCGGCAGGTCGACGGTACCGTCGTTGATCGCGGTGATTTCGAAATCGCCCAGCATCATGCTGAAGTAGCCGGGCGCGGCGGTCTTGACCATCGGTGCGGCAGCAAATACGGGGGCGCAGAATAGCGCGGCGGTTACGAGCGCGGCGAGCGCTTTTTGCTTCAGTTGTCGGGTCATCGTTGTCCTCTGGAGTGGGTCGGATCGGTCCAGCGCACGCGCCGCGCGAACGGCGTGCCGGTCCGATGTTGTAATATCGTACCTGAAGGGGCAATTCCCTGCAGGACGCGGCAACGGCGCCGGGCCGAATGCTCATTGAAGTAATGTGAAATAATTGCCCCTTGTCGCATCGGGGATCGGGAAGCATGGCTGTGTTGCAAACGAAGTGGCTGCACAAATTCATACCGACGCCGAATCACGCCAGCGGGCGCGAGCAGTTGCGCGCCGGTATCGGCGCCATCGTCGCCCTGATGCTGACCGCGTTGATGAGCTATTTTCTGCGCAAAGGGCACAGCTGCATGGCATTTCTGGTGGCGCCGATGGGCGCCACGTCGGTGCTGCTGGCCGCGCCGCTGGCCGGCGGCCTCGCCATCGTCGCCATGTTCTTGCTGCGCTGCCTGCATCCGCCGGGTGGCGCGGCACATCCTGCAGGTGCACAGTACCGACGACCTGGCGCCGACCGAACGGATCGGCGTCACGCATGAAGACCTCGACGCGGTGCTGAAAAGTTATGGCCAGGTGCTCGACATCAGCCGAGACGACCTCGAGGACATCATCCTGGCCACGGAAATGAAGGCGTACGAACGGCGCTTCGGCGTCATCACCTGCGGCGCCATCATGTCGCGCGACACTGTGACGGTGGAGTTTTCCACCGCGCTGGCCGACGCCTGGCGCCTGATGCGGCGCCACATGCTGCACGCATTGCCGGTGTTGAACAAGGCGCGGCGGGTGATCGGCGTCGTCGCGCAAAGTGACTTTCTGACGTACAGCGAGCAGGGCGAGTCGGTGTCGTTTGCCGAGCGGATGCGCCGCTTGCGGATGAATAGCCCGGACACGCATTCCGACCAGCCGGAGGTGGTGGGCCCGATCATGACGACGAAGGTGGTGACGACCAGGCCGGACAAGCCGATCGTCGAACTGGTGCCGCTGATGTCCAACACCGGCTGCACCACATTCCGGTGGTGGACGCGGACAACCGGTATATCGGCATGGTCAGCCAGTCCGATTTGCTGGCGTCGCTGTACGAAGGCCGCCTGCATGCGCCTGTTCCGGCGCCGGCCGTTAGCTGACCATTAACCGCCCCGGCATGATAGTCTGCGGCGAAACTTCGGCGGGGCTGGCGTCCACCAGCCGCAGCGGCGTGCTTGAGCGTTGCGACCGCACCACTTGTGCGCGCACTGCGTCGATCGCCTGCACCAGCATGTCGTGGCGCTTGCGCGCTTCCGAGCGCTTTTTGGAGGCGATGTCGTCAAGGCGCGGCGGCGGCAGCTGTTCGCAGTCCAGCGCAAAATTGCCATCGGCACGGCGCCTGGCCTGCAGTTCCTGCCACAGGCCGTCGTAGTCGGCGTGCACTTTGCCTTGCCGCGTCGCCGTGGTAACGACGCGGTTGCGGTTGCTCACCAACACCAGTTCGGTGCAGCCGAGCTCGTGGCCGAACTGGCGCACCATCCGCACCAGCAAGTTCTTCGGGCGCATGCCATGCAAGTCGCGCGTCGCCCGGCGCATCGCGTCGAGCCCGCCGCCGCCGGACACGCCTTGCAGGCAGCCCACGCCGAGCGCCATCGCATCGCCCTCGCGCAAGAAGGAAAAGGCGATCGACAGCAGCAGCTCGTCGCCTTGCAGCAACTGGAAAATCAGTTCGCCTTCGCGGCACAACACGCCGCCGGCACGCAGTTCGATGCGGTAAGCGCTGTCGGCCGAGCGTCCCTCCAGGTGGCACAGCGTTACCGGCTGGTGCGCCGCGCGCGCGATCAGCGGCGCCAGGCCGCGGTCGATCACCATGTCGTAGTGCGCGCGCAGCAGGTCGAGCCGGTCCTGGCAGCGCAACCCGGTACTGAAATAGGAGCGGTAAATCTTGTTGATCAGCCGCGGACAGGACGGCAGCATGGTGCCAAATAACGGGTGCGAGTTAAGCAACTGCAGCCAGCTGCCTGTCTGGCGAGGGTGGGCCAGCGCCCGTACGGTCAGTTTCAGCGATTCGCGCAGGTAAGCGACGCCGTCGAGCTCAGCGCGTAATCCTGTGCGCAGGGTGATCGGGAAGGTCATGGGGGCGGTGGGAAAATGCAGGCAAAGCAGTGGCCAGGCTGCGGGCGCGGCAGCTAAAAAGGACCATTGAAATGCGAGCGGCAGGGTCGCCAGGCGACGGCGGGTGTTTCTCTCAGAGGTGAGCGGCCCGGGGATGGGGGGCAGCGGCGCCGCGTCGAGAAGTCTGTGTGTTATTGATTTTTTGCAACTTGTAGCATCATGTGTCTGAACGTCAAGCTTGTCAATACATCGCGCCAGTTTTTTCGCCGCCCTGGACGGCGCGCGGGTTACTTGCGTTTCAGGATAGAGCCGAGCACGCCGCGAATGATTTCGCGCCCCACCGATGAGCCGATGCTGCGCGCCGCCGATTTGAGCATCGCCTGCGCCGGCGATTCGCGCTTGCCGTTGCCGCCGAACAGGCCGCCGAGCATGCCGCCGAAGGAATTGTCGGCCGCTTCGGCCTGCTTGCCGGCCGGCGCCGGCTTGGCCTGTTCTGCCTGCTGCTGCGCTTGCTGGGCGGCGGCCACGCGCGCGGCGATGATTTCGTGCGCCGACTCGCGGTCGACCGCTTGTTCGTACGCGCCGGCGACGACCGACTTGGCGATCACGGCCTTGCGGGCATCTGCGTCAAGCGGGCCGATGCGCGACGCCGGCGGCAGGATGAAGGCGCGCTCGACGATATTCGGCCGCCCCTTTTCATCGAGGAAGGACACCAGCGCTTCGCCGACGCCCAGTTCGGTGATGACCTGGGCGGTATCGAGCGCCGGGTTGGGGCGGAACGTGTCGGCGGCCGCCTTGACCGCCTTCTGGTCGCGCGGCGTGTAGGCGCGCAGCGCGTGCTGCACGCGGTTGCCCAGCTGGCCGAGCACGGTGTCGGGAATGTCGAGCGGATTTTGCGTCACGAAAAACACGCCGACCCCTTTCGAGCGGATCAGGCGCACGACCTGTTCGATCTTTTCGAGCAGCGGCTTGGGCGCGTCGTTGAACAGCAGGTGCGCCTCGTCGAAGAAGAAGACCAGCTTCGGCTTGTCGAGGTCGCCCACTTCCGGCAACTGCTCGAACAGCTCGGAGAGCAGCCACAGCAGGAAAACGGCGTACAGCCGCGGCGAGTTCATCAGCTTGTCGGCTGCCAGGATGTTGATCACGCCCTTGCCGGCGGCGTCGGTCTGCAGCAGGTCGTCGATATTGAGCATCGGCTCGCCGAAGAACTGGTCGCCGCCTTGCTCCTCGATGGCGATCAGGCCGCGCTGGATGGCGCCGATGCTGGCCGCCGAAATGTTGCCGTAGCTGGTGCGGTAGTTGCCGGCATTGTCGCCCACTTGCTGCAGCATCGCGCGCAAGTCCTTGGTGTCGAGCAGCAGCCAGCCATTGTCGTCGGCTATTTTGAACACCAGTTGCAGCACGCCTTCCTGGGTGTCGTTCAGGTTCAGCATGCGCGCCAGCAGCAGCGGGCCGAGGTCGGAGATGGTGGCGCGCACCGGATGGCCCTGCTCGCCGAACACGTCCCACAAGGTGACCGGGCAGGCGGCCCACTGCGGCGCCTCGATGGCGAGCATCTTCAGCCGCTCGTCCATCTTCGGCGAAGGGGCGCCGGCCTGCGCCAGGCCCGACAGGTCGCCCTTGACGTCGGCCATGAACACCGGCACGCCGATGCCGGACAAGGCCTCGGCAATCACCTGCAAGGTCACCGTCTTGCCGGTGCCGGTGGCGCCGGTGATGCAGCCGTGGCGGTTGACCAGGTTCGACAGCAGGCCCTGCAGGGCTGGCGGCTGCGTGGCGATGCTGGTGGCGACGGGCAATAGGGTAGACATCGTGGCGGCCTCATGGAGTGTAGAGCGATTCACTGATCGAGCGTAGAACGACACCGGCCGCTCGAAAGCGGCCGGCGGTGACTGCCTTATTCCGCCTTGTCGGCGCCGCAGCACTTCTTGTATTTCTTGCCGCTGCCGCAAGGGCAGTCGTCGTTGCGGCCGACTTTCGGCTCATCGCGCTTGATGGTTTGCACCGCGGACTTGCGCAGCGGCAGCCAGAACTTGTAAATGGCCGGCAAGTTCGCCTCGATCTCGAGCGCCAGCTTGTGGCCCTTGACCGGATCGTCGACTTCCTTCAGTTCCTCTTCCTCGATCTCGTCGGCACCGAGCAGGTAGATCGGGCGCATCAGCGGCGCCAGATCCGATTCCCAGATCGGATTCCAAGAGTCCGGGCGCAGTTCCATGCCTTCCCAGAAGCCCCAGCACCAGGCTTCGGCGTCGATCAGCGTCTCGTCGCCGTGTTCGTGTTCGCAGAACAGCGGCTCGAATTCCTTCGGCGCCACTTCGAACGTGACGGCCACTTCGTTCATGAAGCGCATGATCAGTTCGAAGATGCGGTCCGCTTCCTTCGGGTTCTTCCACTGCGGCTCGCTGTTGGCGTCTTCGCCCCACACTTTTGGCAGCCACTCGGTCGGCATGATGGTGTCCGGGCCGATCGCGATGGCTGTCAGGAAACCGTGCAGCGTATCCATCGTCATCGCATCGTCTGAACTGCGCTCGGACAACAGGAACTGGTCGAGTTCGTTGAATTCTTTTTCTGACAGGGGCTGGTCGTATTGCATCGGGTGCTCTTTCTTGAAATGAAGGCGCTAGTTTAACGCCTGCGCGCGCAAAAACCGCTACGGCGGGCATTTTAATTGCGGCTGCCGTGATGCGCGGAGTCCGACGCGGCGCGCGCCGTATCGCGCGCCACCAGCCGCGGCGGCGACAGCGCCACCGTCGGCTCGTTGCCGGTCAGCAATTGCAGCAGCGCTGCGGCGGCCAGCGATCCCAGTTCGTGGGCGTCCTGCCGGACCGTCGTCAGTGGCGGAATCGCGTGGGCGGCGGCGGGCAGATCATCGATGCCGACCAGCGAGATATCGTCGGGAACACGCATCCGGCGCCGGTATAGCGCCAGCGCCGCGCCGAACGCCATCTGGTCGTTGGCGGCAAGGATCGCGCTGAACGGCTGCCCGCCGTCGAGCAGCCGTTCGGCCGCCGCCAGGCCGCTGTCCTCGCGATAGTCGCCCTGCTGCACCAGCGCCGGGTCGTAGCGCACGCCGGCCTGGCGCAGCGCGGCGCGATAGCCGCGCAAGCGTCCGGCCGAATCGGCATGCGCCGGGTCGCCGCTGATGAGGGCGATGGCGCGGTGGCCGAGCGCGAGCAGGTGGGCGGTGGCCAGCCGCGCCCCCTCGACATGGTCGAAGTCGAGCGAAAACAGGTTCGGCGCGCGCAACTGGCGGCCGGTGACGACCACCGGCATCGTCCTGGCGAGCTGACGCAGCGCCTCGTCGCCGAGCCGGGCGCTGAGCAAGATGATGCCGTCGACGCGGCGCCCGCACAGCACGGCGACGCCGCGCGCCTCTTCGGCCGCATCCCAGCGCCCGCTGACGAACAGCGGGATGTAGCCGGCCATGCCGAGTTGCTCTTCGATGCCACGCAGGGCGACGCCGTAAAACGGACTGTCGATGGTCTGGGTGATCACGCCGACGCTGTGGGTGCGCCCGCCGGCCAGGCCGCGCGCGATCGGATCGGGTACAAAGCCGAGCGCGGCGATGGCGCGGTCGATGGCGTCGCGCTTGCTGCGGCTGACCGCGGCGGTGCCGTTGAGGATGCGCGACACCGTGCTGGGCGAGACGCCGCTGGCGGCGGCGACCATGCCGAGCGTGACCTTGGTTCCGGGGGGGGCTGCCGCCGACGGCGCGGGGGTCTTGCGCTTCATTGTTCGCGTCCTTGTGCTTGCCAAAGTGGCACCGCGTCGCATTGTGACACAGGCCGGCGCGCGCGGCTTGTGTTGACAGCGGAAACCGGCCATGGTAATTTTTGAAAGCGCTTTCATATCGGTCTGAGGCGCGCAATCACAACGACAACAACGACACGGAGACGGCGATGAAATGCGATAACTATTCGGGCAAGAGCACTACCAGGGCACTCGTTGCGGCAGGGCTGGCGATGGCGGCAGCGGCGACGTACGGGCAGCAATGCCCGAGCGCCGCGCCGCGCTTCGCGGACGAGTTCAACGGCAGCGCGGTCGATACCAGCAAGTGGGAGGTGCAGACCGGCGACGGCTGCAGCTACGGTTTGTGCGGCTGGGGCAACAACGAGTTGCAGTCCTACCAGGCGGCCAACGCGGTGGTGGCCAACGGCGTGCTGACGATCACGGCGAAAAAGCAGCGGGTCGGCGCCAAGGCGTACACGTCGGCCCGGCTGCGCACGCTGAACCGGCCGGGCGGCGGGCAGTGGACGCACGGCCGCTTCGAGGCGCGCATGAAAACGCCGAGCGGCAGCGGCATGTGGCCGGCGTTCTGGATGTTGCCGGCCAATACCACCGTGGCGTGGCCGGCCAGCGGCGAGATCGATATCCAGGAATCGACCGGCCAGAAAAGCATGTTCGCCTGGGGCACCGTTCACTACGGTTCGTCGAACGCGAACCACCAGTTCCTCAGCACCCAGATCTATCGCCAGCCCGACAGCTTCGCCGATGGCTTCCACGTGTATTCGGTCAACTGGAGCCCGTACAAGATCAGCTGGTACATCGACGACGTCTTGTACGCCACCAAGACGCCGGCGGACATGGCCAACTCGGCCGACTGGACGTTTGAATCCTACCAGTACTATTTGCTGCTGAACCTGGCCGTTGGCGGCAACCTCGGCGGCGCCGTGGACGACAGCAAGCTGCCGCAAACGCTGCAGGTGGACTATGTGCGCGGCTACGCCTATCCGCAGCCTTCGCTCAGCGGCAAGTACCTGGTCGAGCCGAACACCGCCACCACCTACGGCGTCGTCGACCAGGTCGGCACCGGCGCCACCTACGCGTGGAGCGCGCCGAACGGGCAGACGTCGAGCGCCAGTTCGTTCACGGTCAACTGGGGAACCACCGGCGGCACGGTGGCGGTCAACATCAGCGACAGCTGCGGCAGTTACACCAAGAACGTCGCCGTGACGGTGGCGCCGGTGCTCACCAGGTCGGTGGAGCTCGACGATTATGAAGCGGGCCGCAACCTGGCCTACACGACCGTCACCGGCACGTTCACCCAGGCGGTCGCCAATCCGGCGCCGGGCACGGTCAACGGTTCGGCGACGGTGGCCAAGTACGTCCGCAACGCCGGCCAGGCGTATGACCTGGTCACCGCCAGCACCAGCGCGATCGCCGACGCCTCGTTCTATGTCAGGGGCGAGAAGGCGCTCTATCTGGACGTCTACACCGCGGCGCCGGTGGGCACGCCGATGCTGATCCAGATGGAAAACAAGAACGTCGCCACGGCCAGCAATTTCCCCAGCGGGCGGCACTCGAAATACATCGGCTACACGACGCTGCAAAACGGCTGGCAACGGGTCAAGTTCCGGCTCGACGACCGGCTCGACGGCGCCACCGGCGACGCGCAGGTCAACCAGCTGGTACTGATGCTGGCGCCGACTACGCTGACCGGCGACACCTACTACATCGACAACTACAACATCTACGCCAGGTAGAGCGCGGGCGGCCGGGCCGCAGCGGCCCGGCTACCGCTTCGGCACGCCGCAGAAGCGCTCGACATACTGCTGGTGCGAGGGCAGCTGCAGCACCGTCTTGTTGACCGCGCTGCGGATGCCTTCGAGGAAGGCCAGCAGTTCGGCGTCGCCCATCAGGTCGGCCGCCTGGTGATGCTGGGCCGGCATGATGCCCTGGCCGAGCATGACCTGGATCCACGAATTTTCCGCGAACAGCTCGTTAGGGGTGCGAAACACCCGGCCGCTGTCGCGAAACAGCGCGATGCGGTGGCGCAGCGACGGCGGCACCGCCATCTCGGCGCAGGCGCGCCAGAACGGCGTGTCGCGCCGGTTCGTCACGTGGTAGTGCAGGATGATGAAATCGCGGATGTGCTCGACCTCGGCGCTGGTCTGGCGATTGTATTCGTCGACGTCGCTCTGGTGGATGCCGTCGCTGGGGAACATCTGCAGCAGGCGGATGATGCCGCGCTGGATCAGGTGGATGCTGGTCGACTCGATCGGCTCGAGAAAGCCGCTGGCCAGGCCGATGGCGACGCAGTTGCCTTTCCAGGTCTGGTGCCGCTGGCCCGGAGTGAAGCGGATCAGGCGCGGCTCGGTCAGCGCCGCGCCGTCGATATTGGCCAGCAGGCCGGCACGCGCCTGCGCTTCGTCGGTGTGGCGGCTGGAATAGACGATGCCGTTGCCGACCCGATGCTGCAGCGGGATGCGCCACTGCCAGCCGGCCTCGCGCGCGATCGAGCGCGTGTACGGCAACGCCGGCCCGGTCGATTCGGTCTGCACCGCGATCGCGCTGTCGCACAACAGCCACTCGGACCAGTCGGCATAGGCGACCTGCATGGCGCCGCCGATCAGCAGCGCGCGAAAGCCGGTGCAGTCGATGAACAGGTCGCCCTCGACCAGCGTGCCCGAGTCGAGCCGCAGCGCGGTGATGTCGCCCGATGCGGGGTCGGTTTGCACCTGGTCGATCTTGGCCTCGATGCGGGTGACGCCGAACGACTCGGCGAACGTGCGCAGGAATTTGGCGTAGCGGCTGGCGTCGAGGTGGTAGGCGTAGTTCATGCCGTTGCGCGGCAGGTGGGCGAAGCGCTGCGCCTGCGCCGCCTTCAGCTCGAGGCAATAGTCGCCGTAGTCGCCGGCCAGCGCGCGCTCGCGGCCCTTGTGCCAGAAGTGCTGGAAGCCGGCCATCCAGTGATCGGTGCCGGTCAGGCCGAACGAGTGGATGTAGTCTTGACCCGGCGCGCGCCAGTTCTCGAAGCTGATGCCAAGCTTGAAGGTGGCGGCGGTGGCGGCCATGAATTCCTGTTCGTTGATCTCGAGCAGGCTGTGGAAGTTCATCAGCGTCGGAATGGTCGCTTCGCCGACGCCGACGGTGCCGATGTCGTCGGACTCGATGAGGCGGATGTCGAGGCGGCGCCCGAGCGACTTCGACAGGCCGGCGGCGACCATCCAGCCGGCGGTGCCGCCGCCGGCGATGACGATGCGCCGGATCGGCTTGCGCTGCTGCGGGTCCGGAATGTTTGCTTGCACGGTGTCTCCTGTTAACGGTTGATTTTTTTCAGCAGTTGCGCGCGCAGCATGCGGGCGGCGTCGGCGTCGAGCGGCGCCAGCACGCGGCGCGCGGCGGCGCCGATGTGCTCGGCGGTGGCGTCGTCGGCCTCGAACACGTAATGGCGGAAGATCTCTTGCCAGGCGCGGCGCTGCGCCGGCGGCAGATCGCGCACGCTCATCAGGGCGAGCATCAGCGCCCGGCTGGGCGCCTACCTGGCGCGCATTCCGACCTACCTGATCACCGAACCGTACCCCGCGCTGTTCGGCGTGGCGGCCATGCTGGCGGCGCAAGTCGACGGCGCAGAATAATACTGGAGAGAATATGCAAACTTCCGCAAACGACGGCGCCCTGGCGCAAGACGGCGCCGGCGCGGCCAACCGCGGCGCGCTGGTGATCGTCACCATCCTGTTTTTCATGTGGGGGCTGCTGACGGCGCTCAACGACGTCCTCATTCCGCACCTGAAAGCGGTCTACACGCTGACGTACCTGCAGGCGATGCTGGTGCAGTTCTGCTTCTTCGGCGCCTATTTCGTCGTCTCGCTGCCGGCCGGCGCCCTGATCCGCAAAATCGGCTACCAGAACGGCGCCGTCACCGGCCTGCTGATCGCCGCGGCCGGCTGCGCGCTGTTCTATCCGGCCTCGCAGGGCGGCTACGGCTTGTTCCTGTTCGCCTTTTTCGTGCTCGCCTCCGGCATCACGATCCTGCAGGTAGCGGCCAACCCTTACGTGACGGTGCTCGGCGATGCGCGCACGGCGTCGAGCCGGCTGACGCTGACGCAGGCGTTCAATTCGCTCGGCACGACGGTGGCGCCGGCCCTTGGCGGCCTGCTGATCCTGTCGGCCGGCGCGCTGGCGGCGGACCAGCTGGCGCTGCTGCCGGCGGCCGAGCAGGCCGCCTACCGCGCGCGCGAGGCGGCGTCGGTGCAGGGGCCGTACCTGGCGCTGGCCGCGGCGCTGGCCGTGCTGGCGCTGCTGTTTGCCGCCGCGCGCTTGCCAAAGATCACCCACGCGGCCGCGCGCGCCGACGCCGGCGACAACGGCGGCGCCACTGCGCAGCGCCACCTGGTGCTGGGCGCGGTGGCCATCTTCCTGTACGTCGGCGGCGAAGTGAGCATCGGCAGCTTCCTGATCAACTTTCTCGGCGAGCAGAACATCGCCGCGCTGCCGCCGGCGGCGGCGGCCCACTATGTCAGCCTGTACTGGGGCGGTGCGATGGTCGGGCGCTTCATCGGCTTTGCCGTCATGCGTTATGTCAGCCCCGGCAAGGCGCTGGCGGTCAATTCGCTCGGCGCCATCGCGCTGGTGCTGTGCGCCATCTTTGGCGACGGTGCGCTGGCGATGTGGGCCATCCTTGCTGTCGGCCTGTGCAATTCGATCATGTTCCCCACCATCTTCAGCATGGCGCTGCATGGCCTGGGCAAGCATACCGGCCAGGGTTCGGGCATCCTGTGCATGGCCATCGTCGGCGGCGCCCTGGTGCCGTTCGCGCAGGGCCTGATGGCCGATACCGTCGGCCTCCAATGGTCGTTCGCGGTGCCGGCGCTGTGCTACACGTTCATCCTGTTCTACGGCATCAAGTACGCCACCTTGCACCGCACGCCGACCGCCTGATCGATCAGCGCCGATACCGCCATGACCACCACCGAGATCTTTCTGATCGCCATGCTGCTGATTTTCGCCTTGCCGTACCTGGTCTGGCGGCTCGGCAACACGGACTATTTCGCGCCCCTGGTGGTGGTGCAGATCATCGCCGGCATCCTGCTCGGTCCGGGCGTGATCGGCGCCGCCTTTCCGCAGTACTACCAGTTTGTGTTCACCCCCGCCGTGGTCGGCGCGCTCAACGGCGTTGCCCTGTGGGGCGTGATGCTGTTCGTGATGATTGCCGGTATCGAGCTCGACCTCAAGCAGGCATGGCAGCACCGCCGCGAGAGCGCGATCACCGCTTCGCTGGCGCTGGCCACGCCGATGCTGTGCGGCGCCATCGTGGCGCTGGGCATGCTCGGCTATGGTGGCTGGGCAGGGGCGAAGGCGAGCGGCTGGCAGTTCGTCGTCGCCACCGGCATGGCGTGCGCCGTGACGGCCTTGCCGATCCTGATCCTGCTGATGGAAAAGCTCGACGTGCTGCGCCGGCCGATCGGCCAGCGCATCCTGCGCTACGCCAGCGTCGACGATATCGCCATCTGGGGCGTGCTGGCGCTGATCCTGCTCGACTGGGAGCGCGTGGCGCGCCAGCTCGGCTTCCTGCTGGTGTTCGCGCTGGCCAGCCTGGCCTACCGCCGCCTGATGCTGCGCCTGCCGCCGCGCGACCGCTGGTATTGCGCGCTGATCTGGCTGGCGCTGTGCGCATTCGGCGCCGACTGGTCCGGCCTGCACTTCATGGTCGGCGCCTTTCTGGCCGGCATGGTGATGGACGGCGACTGGTTCGATCGCGCGCAGATGGACCAGCTGCGCCATCACGTGTTGCTGGTGATGATGCCGGTGTTTTTTCTCAGCACGGGCCTGCGCACCACCTGGGAGAGCGGCGGCGTGGCGGTGGTGCTCGCCGCCGGCGCCTTGCTGGTCGCCTCGGTCGGCGGCAAGCTGGCCGGCGTGCACCTGGCCGGCCGGATTCTCCGGTGGCAGCCGGGCGAAGCGAGCATCATCGGCTGGATGCTGCAGACCAAGGCCCTGATCATGATCATCTTTGCCAACATTTTGCTCGACAAGCAGATCATCACCAGCGCGACATTTACCGCCTTGCTGTTGATGGCGGTGGCCAGCACGATGCTGACGGTGCCGGTGGTGCATCCGAAACTGCATCGGATGAAGGCGCTGATTTTCCGCACTGCCTGACGGCGCCGGCGCGGCGGGCTTACAATGCCACCATGAGAACCCTGCCCGCCGTCCCACCTCCGTTTTCCTCGCTCGATCCGTCGTGCGTCCTCGACGCGCTCGATTCGGTCGGCCTGTTCGGCGATGGCCGCCTGCTGGCGCTGAACAGCTACGAGAACCGCGTCTACCAGGCCGGCCGCGAAGACGGCGGTCCGGTGGTCGTCAAGTTCTACCGGCCGAACCGCTGGGCCGACGCCGCCATCGTCGAGGAGCACGCCTTCGTGGCCGAACTGGTCGAACGGGAAATCCCGGTGGTCGCGGCGTTGACGCTGGCAGGGCGCACGTTGCACGAATTTGCCGGCTTCAAGTTCGCCGTGTTCCCCAGCCACGGCGGCCGCGCGCCGGAACTGGATGACCCGAAAACGCTCGAATGGATCGGCCGCTTCATCGGCCGCATCCACGCCGTCGGGGCGCTGGCGCCATTCCAGCACCGGCCGGCGCTGACCATCGACACGTTTGGGCGCACCCCGCGCAATTACCTGCTGGCCAACAACTTCATCCCGCCCGAGCTGCTGGCGGCGTGGACCAGCGTCGTCGACCAGGCGCTCGAGGGCGTCGCCCGCTGCTACGAACGGGCAGGGCAGCAGCCAGTGCTGCGCCTGCACGGAGATTGCCATGCCGGCAACGTCCTGTGGACCGACGCCGGCCCGCATTTCGTCGACTTCGACGACAGCCGCACCGGTCCCGCCGTGCAGGACCTGTGGATGCTGATGTCGGGCGAGCGCGCCGACATGGTGCGCCAGCTGGGCGACATCCTGGCCGGCTACGAGGATTTCGCCGATTTCGACGCGCGCCAGCTGTACCTGGTGGAGGCCTTGCGCACGCTGCGCCTGCTGCATTACTCGGCCTGGCTGGCGATGCGCTGGGACGATCCGGCGTTTCCCGTGGCGTTTCCGTGGTTTAACACGCAACGTTACTGGCAGGACAGGATTCTCGAACTGCGCGAGCAGGTCGCGCTGATGGACGAGCCGCCACTCTGGCCGGCCTAGCCATAAAGCGGGAAATGAGGCGCTTTCCCCCGTCTGCTTCGTGCGCCGCCGAAACCATTGCTGACCGATAATCGAAGCCATGACTTCCGCTGTGGAAGGCGCCCCTTCAGCTTAGCGAGAACGACCATGCAATCAGTACCGGCCCAGCACGACGACGCACATGTGAGCATTGACCTGCCGGCGGCAGAGGCGGCGCCCGCGTCCGAGGCGCCGGGCCGCGCCAAGTCGGAAATGCGGGCGATCCACGAGGCGATCGCGCGCGTCGAGGCCGAAGCGAAGGCGTCATGCGCGGCCGAGAGCCGGGCCCACGCCGAAGCGCGCGCGCGCAGCCTGGCCGAGGAGCGCGCCGCGATGGACGCCGCCGCCGCCACCGCCGCGCTGGAACACGCGCAGGCGTCGGAAGATGCGATCGAAGCGAACCGCGACCGGCTCGATTCGCTGCGCGCCGCCGCGCAAGCGAGCATGGAGCGCCTGCAGGCGGTGCGCCAGGAGACGGCCGAACTGCGCGCCCGCGTCGAAGCCGACACCAGGATCAAGCTGGCCGCCGAAGCGCGCGCCAAGTGCGAAGAAGAAGCGCGCCGCCGCGCCGCCGAACAGATCGAGGCGGAAGCGCAGATGGCCGAACGCGCCGCGCGCGCCGTCGAAGACCTCGAAGTGCACACCGAGCAGGCGCGCCTGCAGGCGCTCGAACGGGTCGCCGCGGTGCACGCGGCCAAGGAAGAAGTACTGCACATCGCCACCGCCGACGCCCGCGTGGCCACGTTGGCGCGCGAGCGCGAGCGCCAGGCCAAGGGCGCGCGCCAGACCGCCGAACTGCTCGCCGAAGCCGAAGCCGAAGCGCTGGAGCTGACGGTGCAGCGCGAGAAAGCCGACCAGGTCGCGCTGGCGTCGGCCTTCGCGCGCGCGGTCGCTGAAGCACGGGCCCTGGAAGAAGCGCGCGCGCTGGCCCACATCGAGCAGGAGCGCGAGGCGATCGCCATCGCCCAGGCCGAGTCGGAGCGGGTCGCCGCCAAGTCGATCCACCTGCGCCTGCAGACCGAAAAAGAACTGCGCGACGCCGCCATCCACCGCGAGCGCGTCGAGAAGATGGCCGCCGCCGGCGCCGAAGCGCGGCGCGAAGCGGAAGGGCGCATCATGGCCGCCACCGAGGCGCGCATCGAAGTCGACCGCCAGCTGCGCGAAGTGGCGCTGGCGCGCGCGCTGGCCGAAGCAGAAGCCGGCGACGAAGTGCGCGCCAGGATGGAAGCGGAAGCGCTCGCCATTGAAGCCGCGCGCGAACGCGCCATCGCCGAAAAAGCCGCCGCCGCCGCCGCCGACCTCGAAGCGCACGAGCAGCAGCGCGCCGGCGTGCTCGCCGGCGAACGCGCCGCCTTGTCCGAACAGGCCGCCGCGCTGGCCGCCGCCGCCAACGCCGCCGCCGCGAGCGAACTGGCCGCCGTCGCCGAGCAGGTGGCGCAGCAGGCCGAATGTGCCGCGCTGGCCAGCCGCAGGGCCGAGCAGGAACAGGCGCTCGCCGATGCCGAGCGTGCCCGCGCCGAGGCCGAGCAGCAGGCATTGCTGGCCTTGCAGGACAAGCTGGCCGCCGAACAGGAACTCGGCGCCGCCGCGCAGGCGCGCGCCGACGCGCAGTCGGCGCAGGCAGCGCTGCTGCGCCAGAAGGTCGACGCCGAGCGCCGCGCCGAACAGGCCCAGCGGGCGCAAATCGACGCCACCCGCGCGCTCGCCGAGCAGGCCGAACGCGATAGCGCGCAGCAGGTCGCCGCCGCCGACGCCGTCACCGCGCAGCTCAAAGCGGCCGCTGAACAGGCCGACGTCCAGGCCGCGCGCGCCGCCGCCGAACAGCAGCAGCTGGTGCTGGCCGAAGCAGCGCTGGCGGCCGAACACGCGGCGCTGGCGCTGGCCGAACAGCTGGTCGAGGCGCTGCGCGACAGCGCCGCCGCGCAGGCGCGAGAAAGCGCGGCGATCGAAGCGCGCATCGCGTCCGAGCATGCCGCTGCCGCCGCCGTGCGGGCGCGCCTGGCCGCCGAACAGGAAAAGGCCGATGTCGCGCACCAGATCGAGATGGCCGAGGAAGCGGCCGCGCAAGCGGTGACGGACAAGCTCGAGGCGCAGCGCCTGCTGCTCGACAGCGCCCAGGCGCACGCCGCCATGCAGCGCAAGGTGGCGATGACGACGCAGGCGATGGCCGAGGCCAGGCAGCAGCTGCTGGCACTCGAGACCGAACGCCACGCTTGCGAGCGGCGCGCGCTGGCCGCCACCAGCGAGGCCGCCGCGCAGCGCTCGTCCGAAGCGATCCAGCGCACGTCGTCCGAAACCATCACGCGCGAAGTCATCGGCCGCCTGCTGACCCAGCCCTCGTCGGTGCCGCTGAAGTAAAATGACGGCGGGGTCAGACCTCGGTGCTGCTGTCAGGGGGCTGACCCCGGTTGCGTTAGCGTCTGCCCCCCACCGGGGTCTGACCCTCAACGGAAACACCCGGGTCAGACCCCTCCGTCCTCGCGCCAAGGTCTCATGTCTTTTCATTTTCGAACCGCGCTGTGCCTCGCGCTGCTGCTGCCCCTGTCGCTCCGCGCGGCCGAGCTGGTCATCCTGGTCGACACCGCCACCGAAATGCCGATGGCGCGTTTTCGCAACTTCCAGCTGATCGAGGGCATGCACAAGGATGTCGGCGAAGCGCTCGCCGGCGCGCTCGGGCGCGAGCCGCGCTTCGTGGCGCTGCCGCGCAAGCGCATCGTCGGCGCCCTCAGCAGCGGCATGGCCGACGTGCTGTGCGGCTACATTCCCGAGTGGCTCGACGGCACCTTTCCCTGGAGCCAGCCGTTCGTGCCGCTGGTCGAAGTGGTCATCACCAGCCGCGCCTTCCCGCGCGCGCGCTTGCTGGCGGACCTGCGCGGCGAGCCGATCGGCACTGTGTTCGGCTATACCTACCCGGATCTCGAGCGCGCGCTCGGCAGCGATTTTGTCCGCGCCGACGGCCCCAGCACGGACCTGAACCTGCGCAAGCTGAGCCTGGGGCGGCTGCACCACATGGTCACCAGCAAGCACCTGATCGATTACCGGATGAAGCTGGCCGATCCGCCGCTGGCGCTGCATCCGCCGCTGGTGGTCAAGCACTACCTGACCGGCTGTGCGCTGTCGCCGAAGGGCGCCGTTTCGCCGGCCCAGATGGAGCGCGCCGTGGCCCAGCTGCAGCGCGACGGCACCATCACCGCCATCATGGCGCGCTACCAGTAATTACTGCTGCAGCGTGACTTTCTCGATGAAGTATTCGGTCTCGCCGAAGCAGGCGCTCGGCACGCCCTTGTGCTGCGAGTACGTCAGGTTGACGCGCTTGCCCATCGCCGCCATCAGCTGCTTGGCGACGAGGTCGTCGCGCACCGAAAACCCGAAGCGCTCGGGGATTGCGCCGGGCATGCTGGTGAGCAGGATTTCGCCTTCCCAGGTCTTGCAGATCCAGCCCTTGCGCGAAAACTTCTGCAGGTAGCCGGCGCGTTCGCCTTCGGCGTACGACACCTGCAGCGTGATCCAGGCGTAGGCGGCGAAGATTGCTACCGCGGCGGCAAGCACCGCCAGCAGGATGAGGGGCAAGCGTTTCGGACGGTTCATGGGCATATTCTCGCGGTGGATGAAGGGCGCGCCCATTCTGCCATGATCGTGGCAATAGTCAAACCATTAAGGACAGGCGCACTCCGCCTCGTCGCCTGCCTCCGCCTCTTCGCGCGCCATCCGCTTGCTGTGGCGCACGGACGACCACAGCGACACGCCGATGAAGGCGACGCCGGACAGGCCGGTGAACCACTCGGCAATGTGATACTCGACGCTGGCGAACATGATCAGCGCCAGGATGCCGATCGCGTAGTGGGCGCCGTGCTCGAGATACACGAATTCGTCGAGCGTGCCGCGGTACACCATATAGACGGTGAGCGAGCGCACGAACATCGCGCCGATGGCCAGCCCCAGCATGATGATGACGACATCGTTGGTAATGGCAAAGGCGCCGATCACGCCGTCGAAGCTGAACGAGGCGTCCAGCACTTCGAGGTACAGAAAGCCGCCGATCGAGCCTTGCGAGACGGCCTTGCCGAGCGCGGCGCCTTCGCCTTCCTTTTGTTCCAGCAGGCCGCTGATCCAGTCGACGCCGATGTACACCAGCACCCCGACGGTGCCGGAAATGATGACCGCCAGCTTGCGCGCCGGTGGCACCATCGTCATGCAGAAGTACACCGCGACCAGGGTCAGCAGCACGGCCAGGCCCTCGGTGCCGTACTGGCCGACCTTGCGTTCGATCCAGCCGAGCCAGTGCAGTTCCTTGTCGTCGCTGAACAGGAAGTTGAGGAACACCAGCAGCAGGAAGGCGCCGCCGAAGGCCGACACTTCGGCGTGGTGTTCGACCAGGTGGCGCGAATATTCGGCCGGCGTGTTGATCGCCATGTTCCACACGTCGACCAGACCGAGGCCCGTGGCGGCGGCCACGATCACCAGCGGGAACACCAGCCGCATGCCGAATACCGCCACCAGGATGCCGACGGTAAGAAACAGCTTGCGCCAAAATTCGTTCCAGTGGCGCAGCACGGTGGCGTTGACCACCGCGTTGTCGAACGACAGCGACACTTCGAGCACGCCGAGCACGCCGGTAATCCACAGCGCCTGCAGCATGGCGCCGGTGCCGCCGCGCGAATACCCCCACCAGCCAGCGAGCGCCATGAGGATGACGGTGACCCCGATCGACAGCCTGAAATGGCGCATGCTTTCCCTTTAATTGGTTGAAATGCCACAGTGATCGTGAGTTTAACGCGACTTGGCCCGGTCGCGGCGCGTTCGCGGTCGCCGCCGTGGCGGGCTTCTGCGATAATTCTCCACGGCATTTTCGATACACAGCGGCATTTAGGATCACACGATGGACATTTCTTACCTTGTCACCCCCTTCATCACCTGGCTGGTGGTCGGCCCGATCAAGTTCCTGATCACCAGCGTGCGCCAGCGCCGGCTCGCCTTCGACCTGGTCGGCAATGGCGGCTTTCCGAGCAACCACAGCGCCGTCGTCACCAGCATGGCGACCCTGATCGCGCTGCGCGAAGGCATCGACCACCCGGCGTTCGGCGTGGCCGTCACGCTCGCCTTCATCGTCATGGTCGACGCCAACAGCCTGCGCCAGCACGTCGGCCGCCAGGCCGCGGCGATCAACCGGCTGGCCGCCGGCGCGGCGCCAAAGCCGCTGCGCGAGCGGATGGGCCACACCTTGGTCGAGATCGGCGGCGGCATCTGCACCGGCATCGCCGTCGGTTTCGCCATCAACGCAGTGGCAGGGGCCCTGTAACAGCGCCGAAGTTGCGCCATTTCATCAGCCGGAAATGCAGTTCGTCGCCTCCCAACGCATTTCATCCCTACAAATCGGCAGGCCGAATCGCGCCGATTGACTGGTCCATACGGCTCAAGGATACTGTGCCGCTGATGATTCGTCGTGCCGCTGTCACGTGTTAAAAAATTAATATTTCCGGAGAATACAATGCTGCGTAAAACCATGCTCGTCCTCGCTATCGCCTCGGCGCTGGTTGCCTGCAGTAAGGCAGCGAAGGACGCCAAGCCAGGCGCCGACGCCAAGGCGGTCCAGTTGCAGATTGCTCCGGAAGACTTGCTGACGGTGCGCAGCAACGCGCTCGCCTCCGGCCCGGTCATCACCGGCTCGGTACAGCCCGAGCGCAAGGCCGACCTGCGCGCCGAGGTGTCGGCCGTGGTGCTGCAAGTGCTGAAGGAAAACGGCGAGCAGGTCAGGCGCGGCGACGTGCTGGTCAAGCTCGACGAAGCGGCGATCCGCGACAGCCTCGGTTCGGCCGAGCAGGCCGCGCGCGCGTCGAGCCAGGCGTTCGAGCAGGCCGAGCGCCAGGTCGAGCGACTCAAGACGCTGCGCGCGTCCGGCATGACGTCGCTGCAGGCGCTTGACGAAGCCGAAACGCGCCGCAACAACGCTCAGAGCGACGTGGCGGCCGCGCGCACCCGCGCCGTGCTGGCCCGCCAGCAGCTGCAGCGCACCCTGGTGCGCGCGCCGTTTGATGGCGTCGTGGCCGACCGCAAGGTATCGGCCGGCGACACCGCCGCCATCGGCAAGGAACTGCTCAAGGTGCTCGATCCGACCAGCATGCGCTTCGAAGGGCGCGTCTCGGCCGATCGCATCAGCGCCGTCAAGGTCGGCCAGCCGGTCAGCTTCCGCATCAATGGCTACACCGGCCAGGAATTTCGCGGCGTCGTCAGGCGCATCGACCCGATCGCCAACGAAGTCACGCGCCAGGTCGAAGTGCTGGTCGGGTTTGCCACCGGCGCCCAGCCGAAGGTGGCCGGCCTGTACGGCGAAGGGCGCATCGAAGCCGACAGCGTCGCCGCGCTGATGCTGCCGGAAGGGGCGCTGATGCGCGCCGGCGACAAGGCCTACGCCTGGCGCATGAAGGACAAGACGCTGTCGAAGGTCGACCTGGTGATCGGCACGCGCGACCCGCGCACCGGCAACTACGAAGTGCGCCAGGGCCTGGCCGCCGGCGACACCGTCATGCGCAACCCGAGTTCGAGCTACAAGGACGGCCAGAAGGTCGAGATGGCGCCGGCCCGTGTGGCCGCGGCGCCCGCCGCCAGCGCCGCCGTGCAGGGGAAATAAGCCATGTTCCTTTCCGACTTTAGCGTCCGCAAGCCGGTCGCGACGATTGTCCTGATCCTCGCCATCATGGCGCTGGGCCTGATGGCCCTGACGAAATTGCGCGTCAACCAGGAGCCGGACGTCGAGGCGCCGATGCTGTTCGTCAGTATTCCGTATCCGGGCGCCTCGCCCGACACTGTCGAACGCGAAATCATCAACCGCATCGAAAAGCCGCTGCTGGCCATTGCCGGCGTCGAGAAGATCGACAGCTTCATGAACGAGGGCAGCGCCGGCGTGCAGATCGAGTTCGCCTTCAAGAAGAACCTGATCGAAGCGTCCGACGAAGTGCGCAACGTCATCAGCAGCGTGCGCTACAAGCTGCCGACCGAAATGCGCGAGCCGATCATCACGCGCTGGGATTCGTCGGCGCAGCCGATCATGAACATGGCGCTGTCGTCGAACAGCCTGACCCATGCCGAACTGTCGCGCCTGGCCGAAGATACGCTGGCCGACCGCTTCCGCGCCATCGATGGCGTGTCCAACGTCAGCGTCGGCGGCGCCCTGCGGCGCGAGCTGTCGGTGCTGCTGCGCGCGGAAAAACTGCGCGAGTACAACGTGTCCGTCGGCGACGTTGTCAACGCGCTGCGCACCCAGAACACCAATGCGCCGGTTGGCAAGGTGCGCGGCGCGCTCGATGAAAAGAGCATCCGCCTGGTCGGGCGCATCGAGTCGCCCGAGGAATTCCAGCAGGTCGTCGTCAAGCGCCGCGGCGAGGAGGTCGTGCGGCTGGCGCAAGTTGCCCAGATCAAGGATGATTTCGCCGAAATCAGCAGCTTCTCGATCCGCAGCGGCAAGCCGAACGTCAGTATCCAGGTGGCGCGCTCGCGCGACGCGTCGACCGTGTCGGTGGCCAAGGACGTGCGCGAACTGGTCAAGAGCCTCGAGAAGGAGATGCCAAAGGGCACCAAGCTCGAAGTGACCCGCGATGGCGGCGACAACGCCCAGAAGAGCCTGAACAACGTCATCGAGTCGCTGGTGCTCGGCGCCGTGCTGACCATTTTCGTCGTGTATGCCTTCCTCAACTCGTGGCGCTCGACCTTGATCACGGCGCTGTCGCTGCCGACCTCGGTGATCGCCGCCTTCATCGCCGTCTGGCTGTGCGGCTTCACATTGAACTTCATGACCTTGCTCGGCCTGTCGCTGGCGATCGGCGTGCTGATCGATGACGCCATCGTGGTGCGCGAAAACATCGTGCGCCACATGCAGATGGGCTCGGACCGCCGCACCGCCGCGCTCGAAGGCACCGCCGAGATCGGCCTGGCGGTGGCCGCCACGACGTTCTCGATCATCGCCGTGTTCATTCCGGTCGCCTTCATGCCGGGCATGCCGGGCGAGTGGTTCCGCCCGTTCGCGCTGACGGTGACGTGCTCGGTGCTGGTCAGCCTGGGCATTTCGTTTACGCTCGACCCGATGCTGTCGGCCTACTGGGGCGACCCGGTCGACCACCACACGGCGCCGAAGACGGGCCTGTCGCGCGTGCTGCAGCGCTTTAACGACTGGTTCGACCACCAGGCCGGCCGTTACGGCAACGTGATTGCCTGGGCGCTGCACCACCGCATCTGGATGGCGATCATCGCCGGCGGCACGCTGGTGGCCGCCATCGTGTTGCAGGTCACCATCGGCGGCTTCGGCTTCATGCCGGCGTCCGATTCGGGCATGCTGATGATCGACGTGCGCACGCCGTCGTCGTCGTCGATCGACTACGGCCGCCTGAAGATGGAGAAGGTCGCCGAGATCGCCCGCACCTTGCCGGAAACGAAGGACACCAACAGCAACATCAGTGCCAGCGGCGGCCGCGTGTATGTCGACATCGACAAGCGCGCCACCCGCAAGCGCAGCGCCAAGGAAGTCGCGGCCGATCTGCGCGAGCGGATCCGCCCGGTGGTCGGCGCCGAATTCGTCGTCATCGACGACCTGAGCGGTGGCGCGCGCAAGCCGGTGCAGATCGACTTCACCGGTCCCGACTCGCGCAAGCTGCTTGAAATTACCAACGCCTACATGGAGAAGCTGCGCCAGGTGCCAGGCGCCGTCGACGTCGGCCTGTCGGAGCAGGATCCGAAAAACGAGTTGCGGATCGAACTCAATCGCGGCCTGGCCAACTCGATGGGCATTTCCGTCAACGACGCCGCGCAGGCGTTGCGGGTGGCGTTTGCCGGCGTCGAGGTAGGCGACTGGGTCGACCCGACCGGCGAGACGCGCGACGTTGCCGTGCGCCTGCATCCGGACGACCGGGTCAGCGCCGAGAACATCGAGCGCCTGCCGATCGCCGTCACCGGCACCACGCAGATGGTCCCGCTCGACCAGATCGCCACTGTGACCATGGGCAAGGGGCCGTCGCGGATCCAGCATACCGACGGCATGCGCACCATTTCGGTGTCGGCCAACGCGCAGGGCCGTTCGACCGGCGAAGTCACCAGCGACGCGATGAAGCTGGCCAAGGCGTTCGACTACCCGCCAGGCTACGGCCTGAAGCTGGGCGGCGCCGGCAAGAACCAGCAGGAGTTGTTTACCGGAATGATCATCGCGCTGCTGTCGGGCATCGGCCTGATGTACCTGATCCTGGTGATGCAGTTCAGCTCGTTCACCGCGCCGCTGGCGGTGATGATGTCGCTGCCGCTGTCGCTGATCGGCGTCGTGGTGGCGCTGTTGATCACCGGTAGCACCATTAATCTGATGAGCCTGATCGGCATCATCATGCTGATGGGCCTGGTGGCGAAGAACGCCATTCTGCTGCTCGACGCGGCGCGCAAGCGCGAGGCCGAAGGCTACGGGCGTGAAGACGCGCTGATGGAAGCGGGCCGCATGCGCTTGCGGCCGATCCTGATGACCACCTTCGCGCTGATCGCCGGCATGTTCCCGGTCGCGCTGGGCCTCGGCGAAGGCGGCGAGTTCTACCGACCGCTGGCGATCGCCATCATTGGCGGGACCATCACGTCGACTATCCTGACCTTGCTGGTCGTGCCGACCTTCTACGACAGCATCGAGATCTCGCGCGACCGCATGGTGGCCAAGTTCAAGCGCCGTGCCGCGCGCATGAACCCGGTGCTCGCTTTCTTCCAGACCTTTGTCGAGGCGATCCTGACGCTGGTGTTCGTGCGCCTGATCTTCCGCAGCATCATGTGGTTGTTCCGCAAGGTGACCGGCCGCGGCCGCCGTCCGCTGGCGGCGCCGGGCGTGACGCCGGTGGTCGCCCTCGACAAGCATTGACTCTAGCGATGCCGGCAGTCACGCCGGCATCGCCCATATGGAAACGCGTGCTTGGAGCATTGCAGCAGACAGGCCCGCTTGACGCGGGCCTTCTTGTCATGCAGCGAGCCCGTTTGCGTCGGCAGTTAGCGCGACGGTGGCGTCGTGCTTGGCGTCGTCCCGCTGCCGGTGCCGCTCGGCGTGGTGGTCGAGTCGCTCGGCGAGGTGCCCGAGGTGCCGGAAGTGCCCGAGGTGCCGGAAGTACCCGAGGTGCCGCCGGTGCCCGAAGTACCGGAGCTGCCGCTGCCGCCGGTGCCGCCGGTGCCCGACGTGCCGCCAGTACCCGACGTGCCGCCAGTACCCGACGTGCCGCCAGTACCTGAAGTGCCGCCGGTCGAGCCGCTGCCGCTGGCGCCGCTGGTGCCGGTGTCGCCGCCGCCGGTGCCGCTGGTGCCGCTGGTGCCGCTGGTGCCCGAACCCGAGCCCGACGTCGTCGCAGGCGTGGTGGCGGAGGTGTCGCCGGCTGCTCCCGGCGCGGTGTCGTTTTTCTTGCAAGCGCCGAGCATTGCAGCGAGCACGGCGGCGGAAAGGATGACTTTTGTTACGTTTGAATAAGCTTTCATTGTTTAACTCCTCGTTCACGTCTATCTTGTGCCGCTGCGGCCTGCGATACGACATGCAGGCGAACAGCAGCGCCAGGTCAGCCCCGCAATGAGCCTGATGTAGGCCCCTTCAGGGACCATCAGGGAACCAACGCAGCGAGACACGCGGCCCCGTTCAGTGCACGAATTCGACTGTAAAAATTAGACTTGGAACACGTCCGCCGGTTCGGCGATTCGCGCGATTGGCGTAAGTAAGGCGGCGTGGTTTGACGCACCTCAAACAAGAGGGCAAAACGGTCAACCGCGGGCAAACGACTCCATCAGCGCCGGGATCTCGTTGGGGATTTCGCGCGCGAGGTAGCCGAGGATGCCGAAGCGCTCGGCCAGCAGTTCGCCGGCGCGGGCATGCAGCGCCACGCCCCAGCACGCCGCCTGGGGCAAGCTGGCGCCGCGCGCGGCCAGCCCGGCAATGATGCCGGCGAGCGTGTCGCCGGAGCCGGAAATGGCCAGCCCGACGTTGCCGCCTTCGTGCTGCCAGCGCGCGCCGTCGGCTGCGATGACGAGGGTGCGCGCACCCTTCAATGCCACCACCGCGTTCCAGCGCCGCGCCGCCTGCGCCGCATGGCGGTCCGGCGCGGCGCTGATGTCTTCCTTGCTCTGGCCCGTCAGGTGCGCCATCTCGCCGGCGTGCGGCGTCAGGATGACCGGCTGCTCGAAGCGGAACGGCGCCTCGCTGTCGCCGTCCTCGTCGGGCGAGAGCAGGATTGCCATCGCGCACGCGTCGAGCACGACGCTGACATCGCTGCCGCATAAGCGCGGCAGCAGCGCGCGCACCAGCGCGGCGGTGGCCGCTTCGTCCTGCATGCCGGGGCCGATCAGGATGGCGTTGACCTTGTCGGCCAGCGGATCGAGCATGCCGACCGCCTCGCCGGTGAAGCCGCCTTGCTCGGTTTCGGCCAGGCCGATCACGCGCGCCTCCGGCAACGCCAGCGCCACCAGCTGCGCAACGCTGGCGCCGGTGGCGATGGTGAGCTTGCCGGCGCCGGCGCGCAGCGCGGCGGTGGCGGCGAGGATCACGGCGCCCGGCATTTCGCGCGAGCCGCCCAGGATCAGCACGTGGCCGCGCTGTTCCTTGTCGCCGTCGGTGGACGGCATCGGCAGCGGCCAGGCGCGCAGTGCTGCCGCGTCGACATTGACGCACGGCGGCGTAGGGGTGGAAGCAGTCTCCATCGGCCCCGGCCGCCTACGCTTTCGGAGCAGCGGGCACATCTTTAGACACCGTGATCGGCGTGCCGGCAGCTTCCAGGGGAGCGACGAAATTGACCAGTTTGAGTTGCAGCTTGCCGCGCTTGCCCAGGCTAGGGTCGAAGCTGTACGACGTTACCGAGCAGTTCGGCACGTCGCCGTTGCGGTCGTATTCGAGGATGGTGGCCTCGTCGAGCCGTTCGAGCAGGTAGCGAAAGCAGTTGACGGTGACCTGGTGGCCGACGATGAGCACGCGTTCGCCGGCGTATTCGCGCGTGATGGTGTCGAGCACGCTGCGCAGGCGCAGGATGACGTCGCACCAGCTCTCGCCGCCGGGCGGGCGGAAATAGAATTTACCGACGTGCTGGCGCTGTTCGTACAGGTCCGGGTAGCGGTGCGAGATGCCGTGCGTGGTCAGGCGGTCGAGGATGCCGAATTCCTTTTCGCGCAGGCGCTCGTCGACCCGCGCCGTCAGCTGGCCGGCGCCGTCGATGCCCTGGCGCACGATGCGCGCCGTTTCCGCTGCGCGCAGGTAGGGCGAGTGCAGCACCACGCTCGGCTGCCGGTCCGGCGCCATCGCTGCGAACCAGTCGCCCAGTGCGTGCGACTGTTGCACTCCCAGTTCGGACAACGGCACGTCGACGTCGCGTTCGGCGATGTCGATCATCAGGCCCTTGGCCGCCTCGGCCGCGTCGCGCGCGACATTGCCGGCGCTTTGGCCGTGCCGCACCAGCCAGATTTCTTGTGGCCACTTCTGTTCCATTATTGCCTGCCCATCCATGTTGACACGGAGTCATCATAAACGGATTCGGCGGGCGCTCAGCGCACGATAGCTGCGCTGCGGGCGGCCTCAGGCGGCCAGCGGTTCGCTGTCGAGTTCGACTTCGCGGTCATTGTCGAACACGGCCATGTCGGTCTGTCCCAGCAGCCGGCTG
This sequence comes from Massilia sp. TWR1-2-2, assembly GCF_049897565.1. NCBI lineage: Bacteria > Pseudomonadati > Pseudomonadota > Betaproteobacteria > Burkholderiales > Oxalobacteraceae > Massilia > Massilia sp. TWR1-2-2. The sequence continues at coordinate 126,045 of NZ_JAFCWM010000006.1, forward strand.
GTGAGGGTGCCGGCGGTGATCGAGCCGCTCACGTTGAGCGCGGTGCGGCCCATGTCGATCAGCGGTTCGATCGAGATCAACAGGCCCGCCAGCGCCACCGGCAGGTTCATCGACGACAGCACGATCAGTGCGGCGAAGGTGGCGCCGCCGCCGACGCCGGCCACGCCGACCGAGCCGACCGTGATGATCGCCACCAGCGGCACGATGAAGGCGGCGGTGAACGGGTCGATGCCGACGGTCGGCGCGATCATCACCGCCAGCATCGCAGGGTAGATGCCGGCGCAGCCGTTCTGGCCGATGGTCGAGCCGAACGAGGCGGCGAAATTGGCGATGCCTTCCGGCGTGCCGAGGCGCGCCGTCTGGGTCTGCACGCTCATCGGGATGGCGCCGGCGCTGGTGCGCGACGTGAATGCGAATGCCAGCACCGGGAAGATCTTCTGCACGTAGCGCAGCGGATTGAGGCCGGCGGCGGCGATGATCGCCAGGTGCACGCAGAACATCAATGCCAGCGCGCTGTACGAGGCGCCGACAAAGCTGATCAGCTTCATGATGTCGGCCACGCTGGAACTGGCCACTACCTGCGCCATCAGCGCGAACACGCCGAACGGGGTCAGGCGCAGCACCAGCGTCACCATCCGCATCACGATCACGTGGGCAACCTTGACGAAGTGGTTGAACGAGGCGAACACGTCAGGTTTCTTGACGGCGATGCCGGTGGCGGCGATGCCGATAAAAATCGAAAACAGCACCACGGCGATGGTCGACGTCTTGCGCGCGCCGGTCATGTCGAGGAACGGGTTGGCCGGGATGAAGCTGAGGATCATGCTCGGCAGCGAAATTGCCTGCGCATCGGGCAGCTTGCCCTCCAAATACGCCGCGCGCGCCACTTCCGCCGTGCTCGACGTCAGGCCGACCGCGGTCAGGCCGAACAGCTTGGCCATCAGGATGCCGATCAGCGCCGCCAGCATGGTGGTGACGATCAGCGTGCCGATGGTGAGCGCGCTGATTTTGCCGAGCGAGGAAGCGTCCTTCAGCTTGACGATGGCCGAAATGATCGACACCATGATGAGCGGTATGATGATCATCTGCAGCAGCTTGACATAGCCCGAGCCGACGATGTCGAGGTAGGCATTGGTTTCCGTCACCACCGGCGAGGCGGCGCCGTACAGCACCTGCAGCGCCACGCCGAGCAGCACGCCGAGGCCCATGCCGGCAAATACCCGCCTGGTGAACGACACGTGCGTGGCCTGCATGCGGTAGAGCGCAAAGCAGATGGCGAGCGCGACGGACAGATTCAGGATGACTGGAACGTTCATGGTTTTCCTCGGAGTGGGCGGGCAGGGCGTGGTCATAACGCCAAGCAACGAATCGATGCATTCTAACTATATTTGGGATCGAGCGCGCCGCGCCGCAATTTAGCGACTTGGCATACCCCCCGCATAAGTTACCGTCGTCCTCGCGAACGCGGCGACCCCATGCCGATGGTCAGCCATCGGTGCCTCACTTCCCCAGCACCAACTGCCAATACCCCACATCGGTCCACTTGCCGAACTTGAACCCCACTTCAGTGAAATGGGCCACCTTCACGAACCCCATCTTCTCGTGCAACGCCACGCTGGCCGCATTCGGCAGCGCGATGGCGCCGATCGCCAGGTGGTAGCCGCCGGTGCGCAAGCGGTCCAGCACGACACGGTACAGTGCGCTGCCGACTCGCTGGCCGGCGCGCTCGTGGTCGAGATACACCGAGCTTTCCACCGAAAAACGGTAGGCATGCCGCACGCGCGACTTGGTCGCGTAAGCGTAGCCGGCGATAGCGCCATCGATTTCAGCGACCAGCCACGGCAAGCCGGCGGCCTGGACATCGGCGATGCGGCCAGCCATGTCGATGGCCGACACCTCGGTTTCCTCGAAACTGATGGAGGTGGTCAAGACATAATGGTTGTAGATGGACGCGATCGCTTCGGCATCATCCGCGCGGGCATCGCGCATGTTCATTTAGGTTTCCTCCTGAACATATTCTACCCTCGGATGTCTCGCAGTATTGGAGAAGCCACTCCCTGCGGTAGGCAAAAAAAGTCGTTCCCGCGCAGGCGGGAACCGCTACCACCTCAAAACAGTGAAGGTCTCACTGATCACAGATGGCATGGATTCCCGCCTGCGCGGGAAGTCGGGTTCGCTAATGGCGGGCACGACGAGCTAACAATGGTCAGCGCGCGTCAGGCCTGTTCGAACGCCGGCTGGCGCGCCGGCGCCTTGCTCTGAAAGCCAGGGTGCGTCAGGAACAGGTCCGCCACCCACTCGACGAACACGCGCACCTTGGCCGACAGGTGGCGGTTCTGCGGATACACCACGTTCACCGGCAGCGGCGCCGAGTGCCAGTCTTCCAGCAGCAGTTCCAGCTGGCCCGAGCGCAGGTAGGTGTCGATCGTATAGCTTGGCATCTGCATCATGCCAAGGCCCGCCAGGCCGGCGCTGATGTACGCGGTCGAATCGTTGACCGCCAGGCAGGATGGCGGGGCGATCTGGATCTGTTCGTCGCCGCGCGCGAAATCCCACTCGTGGATCTTGCCCGTCTTTGAGGAGAAGTAATTGACGCAGCGGTGCCGCACCAGGTCGTTCGGATGCAGCGGGCGGCCGTACTTGGCCAGGTAGGCGGGCGAGGCGCAGGTGATGAAGTGCAGCACGCCGATGCGGCGCGCGATAAGGCTCGAATCGGGCAGGGCGCCGCCGCGGATCGCGCAGTCGACGCCTTCCTCGATCAGGTCGACCGGGCGGTCGCCGCAGCCGAGTTCCAGCGCGATGTCCGGATACAGCTCGAAAAAGCCCGGCAGCGCGGGGATGATGATGTCGTTGGCCACGCCGGTGGCGACGTCGACCCGCAGCCGTCCGCTCGGGCTGGCCCGGTTGCGCGACAGCGATTCTTCGGCTTCGCGCACGTCCGACAGGATCCGCAGGCAGCGTTCGTAATAGGCGGCGCCGTCGGAGGTCACGGTGACTTGCCGCGTGGTGCGGTGCAGCAGCTTGACCGACAGCGACAGTTCCAGCGACTGCACCAGCGTCGACACGGACGCTTTCGGCAGTTGCATGTTCTCCGCCGCGCGGGTGAAGCCGCCCGCGTCGACGACTTGCACGAACACTTCCATGGCCAGCAGTTTATTCATATTTCCCTCCATTGTTCAGAAATATGAACAATCAATTCGCTATTGTCGTCTTTATTAGTTTGCAGAACAGGTTTAAAGTACACGTACTGCATCAAAGGATGCAAGCAAAAGCAACACAAAGGAGCACGTCATGCGAATTAAAGATGCCATTATTACAGTTATTGGACTGCTGCTGAGCCTCAGCGTCCTGACCGGCATGACGTATTCCGAGCAATTCCAGCAAGCGGCAGTGGCCGAACGCGGCACTTTTGATGCACTTGCACATGACCTGTTCACCGGTTCCGAAGTCGCCAGCGCCGATCTCGCCACCGACGGCAGTGCCCAATGAACGCGATGGCCGACCTGGCGATCCGCGAGCTCGAAGTAGCCGGCGCGGCCGGGCCGCTGGCGGCGCGCCTGTACGCCGCTGCCGGCGTGCGCGGCAAGAAGGACACCCTGGTGGTATTTTTCCACGGCGGCGGCTTTGTCGCCGGCGACCTCGATGAAGCCGACGAATTCCTGCGCCGCACGAGCACAGCGGCCTGCGGCGGCGCCAACCAGCTGGTGCTGGCCTCGCGCTATACCCTGGCCACCGAACGCCCGTTCCCCGCCGCCGTCGAAGACGCCCATGCGGTGCTGAAGTGGGCGAAGAAGAACAAGGCCAAGCTTGGCTGGAACGGCACCCATCTGGTCGTCGCCGGCATCGAGGCCGGCGCCAACCTCGCCGCCGTCTGCGCGCTGATGTCGCGCGACCGCGGCGGCCCTGACCTGGCCGCGCAGATCCTCATCATGCCGATGCTCGATCCCGGCCTGACCACTTGCTCGATGCGCGAAGTGAAGCTCGATGACGCAATGGCCAGCGTGGCCGACAAGTGCGCGGCCAGCTACCGCGACTATCTGCCCAACGGCGCCGACCGCACCCACCCGTACGCGTCGCCGCTGCAGTCGAGCCGCCTGAAGAACCTGCCGCCGGCGCTGATCCTGTCGGCCGAAGACGACCCATTGCGCGACGAGGCTGAACAATACTGCGCCAAGCTGTCCGCCGCCGGCGTCGCCACCACCCTCAAGCGCCTGACCGCCGTTTCGCTGGAAGACGCCTCGGCGCGCAATGAGTGCGCCTGCGCCGAAGGCGCGATCGTTGAAATCTCCCGCTTCCTCGCTTCGCTGGCGCCGCCCCCCAGTTGACCTGAGCCCGAGTCCCTAAGTACCACCCCCACCGCTGAACCAGGCGCCCGGCCGGGCGCCAAGGGATAGCTATTGCCGTTGCTTTTGCATGTCGCCAGCCTTTGGCCGAACAAGCAGGCGCCGTTACGCCTGTCGATCTTAATAAAAAAGGAATCAACCATGAAAACCACCCACAACTTCAAGCTCTCCGTGCGCCCCCTGGCTGCTGCCATCGCGCTCGTCGGACTGACCGCGATCGGCCTGTCCGGCTGCGGCCCCGCCAACAGCAAGGCCCAGCAAGGACCGGCCGCCGGCGGACCGCCAGTGACCGCGGCCACCGTGCTCGAACGCCAGGTCAACGAGACGCAGGAGTTCTCCGGCCGCCTCGAAGCGCTGGAGCGGGTCGACATCCGTGCCCGTGTCGGTGGTTTCATCACCTCGGTCAATTTCAAGCCGGGCAGCATGGTCAACAAGGGCGACGTGTTGTTCGTCATCGACGCGCGCCCGTTCCAGGCTGAAGCGAACCGCGCCGAAGCGACCGCCGTGTCGGCGCGCGCCAAGGCCGACCTGGCGCGCCTCGAACTGGCCCGTTCCGAGCGCCTGGTGGCTGACAAGGCGATCGCCCAGCGCGAGGTCGACGAGAAGGCCTCGAGCCTGAAGGAGTTGGATGCCAACGTGCGCGCCGCCCAGGCTTCGCTCGAAGCGGCGCGTCTGAATCTGGCCTACACCCGCGTCACCGCGCCGATCAGCGGCCGCGTGTCGAAAGCAGAAATCACCACCGGTAACCTGGTCGACGGTGCAGCAATCCTGACGTCGGTGGTGTCCAACAAAGGTATCTACGCCAGTTTCGACGGCGACGAAGAGACCTACCTGCGGGTGGCCCGCGTGGCGCAAAAAGGCATCCCGGTGGTAGTCAAGGTGGGCCTGGCCAATGAAGTCGGCTTCCCGCACGAAGGCAAGCTCGAATTCGTCGACAACCGGCTCGATTCGGCCACCGGCAGCGTGCGCATGCGCGCTACCTTCGGCAACGAGGACAACGTGCTGGTGCCTGGACTGTTCGCGCGTGTCCAGCTGTCGGGCGACCCACAGGCAAAGAACAGCGCCGCCGTCATCAGCGAGCGCGCCATCGGCACTGACCAGAACCGCAAGTTCGTCTACGTCGTCAAGGCCGACAACACGGCCGAATACCGCGCCGTGGTGCTCGGCCCCGTGGCCGACGGCATGCGCGTGGTGCGCGAGGGCCTGAAACCGGGCGAAAAGATCATCGTCAACGGACTGCAGCGCGTGCAGCCAGGCGCGAAGGTCACGGCCCAGGTGGTGGCGATGGACGCCGATGCCAAGCTGGCCGTCGTCGCCATGAATACGAAGGAAAAATAACATGAATTTCTCTCGCTTCTTCATCGACCGGCCGATTTTCGCGGCCGTACTGTCGATCATCATATTCGTCGCCGGCCTGCTGTCGATCTTCAAGCTGCCGATCTCCGAGTATCCGGACGTGGTGCCGCCTTCGGTGGTGGTGCGCGCGCTGTACCCGGGCGCCAATCCGAAGATCATCGCCGAAACGGTCGCCGCGCCGCTCGAAGAGCAGATCAACGGCATCGAAGGCATGCTGTACATGTCGTCGCAGTCGACCTCCGACGGCGCCCTGGCGCTGACCGTCACCTTCAAGGTCGGCACCGATATTGAGACGGCCGAGACGCAGGTGCAGAACCGCATCCAGCGCGCCTTGCCGCGCCTTCCCGAGGAAGTACGACAGATCGGCGTCACCGCCGTGAAGACCTCGCCCAACCTGACGATGGTGGTCCACCTGGTCTCGCCGACCGGGCGCTACGACGACCTCTACCTGCGCAACTACGCCGTGCTGAACGTGAAAGACCAGCTGGCGCGTATCCAGGGCATGGGCGACGTCCAGCTGTTTGGCGCCGGCGACTACGCGATGCGCGTCTGGCTCGATCCGCAAAAAGTGGCGGCGCGCGGCATGACCGCGGCCGACATCGTCGCAGCCATCCGCGAACAGAACGTCCAGGTCGCGGCCGGCGTGATCGGCACGTCGCCGTCGAAAAACTCCGAGTTCCAGCTCACCGTCAACACCCAGGGCCGCCTGTCGACCATCGAGGAATTCGGCGCCATCATCGTGCGCACCGGTGCCGACGGCGCGCTGACGCAACTGAAGGACGTGGCGCGTCTCGAACTCGGTTCCAACTCTTACGCACTGCGCTCGCTGCTGAACAACAAATCGGCGGCGGCGATTGCTATTTTCGAAGCGCCTGGCTCGAACGCGCTTCAACTGTCCGCCGACGTGCGCGCGAAGATGGCCGAACTGAAGGCCGACTTCCCCGAAGGCGTCGAATACAGCGTGGTGTACGATCCGACCCAGTTCGTGCGCGAGTCGATCAACGCCGTCATCCACACCCTGCTTGAAGCGGTGGCGCTGGTGGTACTGGTGGTGATCATCTTCCTGCAGACCTGGCGCGCATCGATCATCCCGCTGGTGGCCGTGCCGGTATCGATCATCGGCACCTTCGCGGTGATGCTCGGCTTCGGCTTTTCGATCAATACGCTTTCGCTGTTCGGGCTCGTGCTGGCGATCGGTATCGTCGTCGATGACGCCATCGTCGTGGTTGAAAACGTCGAGCGCAACATCGAAGCGGGCCTCAGCCCGCGCGACGCCACGGTACAGGCCATGAAAGAAGTGAGCGGCCCGATCATCGCCATCGCGCTGGTGCTGTGCGCCGTGTTCGTGCCGATCGCGTTCGTGTCCGGCCTGTCAGGCCAGTTCTACCGGCAGTTCGCGCTGACGATCGCCATCTCCACCGTTATCTCCGCTTTCAGCTCGCTGACCTTGTCGCCGGCACTCGCCGCCGCGCTGCTGAAGCCGCACAGTGCCAAGAAAGATCGTCTGACGCGCGGCATGGACAAGGTGTTCGGCGGCTTCTTCGGCTGGTTCAACCGCTTCTTCGGCCGCACCTCGGTGCGCTACGAAAAAGGCGTCAACGGCGTCCTCAAGCGCAAAACGCTGTCGGTGGCGATCTATGCCATGCTGGCCATCGCCGCGGTATTCATGTTCAAGGTGGTGCCAAACGGCTTCGTGCCGGCGCAGGACAAGCAGTACCTGGTCGGCTTTGCGCAGCTGCCCGACGCCGCCTCGCTGGACCGTACCGAAGCGGTAATTCGCCGCATGTCCGACATCGCCTCGAAAGTGCCCGGCGTCGAATCGTCGATCGCGTTCCCTGGCCTGTCGATCAACGGCTTTACCAACGCGCCGAATGCCGGCATCGTGTTCACCACGCTCAAGCCGTTCGACCAGCGCAAGGGCAAGAACGAAAACGGCGACGCGATCGCCGCCGAGATCAACAAGCAGCTTGGCAGCATCCAGGATGCCTTCATCATGGTGTTCCCGCCGCCGCCGGTCAATGGCCTCGGCACCACGGGTGGGTTCAAGATGATGGTGGAAGACCGCGCCAACGTCGGCAACGATGAACTGTACAAGGCAGTGCAGGCGATGCAGGGCAAGGCGTGGGCCGACAAGAACCTGGCCGGCGTGTTCTCCAGCTTCCAGATCAATGTGCCGCAGCTGTTCGCCGACGTCGACCGCGTCAAGGCCAAGCAGCTCGGCGTGCCGCTGGCGACCATCTACCAGACCTTGCAGATCAACCTTGGCTCGCTGTACGTCAACGACTTCAACCAGTTTGGCCGTACCTACCAGGTGCGCGTGCAGGCCGACGCGCCGTTCCGTTCGAAGCCGGAAGACATCGCGCAACTGAAGGTGCGCAACGACAAGGGCGAGATGATTCCGCTGTCGTCGCTGATGCGCGTGAAGGACAGCTATGGTCCTGACCGCGTGCAGCGCTACAACGCCTACGTCTCGGCCGACATGAACGGCGGCCCCGCGCCTGGCGTGTCGTCCGGCCAGGCCCAGGCCGCGATGGAAAAGATCGCCAAGGACGTGCTGCCGAAGGGCGTGACGTTCGAATGGACCGAACTGACCTACCAGGACATCTTGTCCGGCAATACGATGATGTACGTGTTCCCGCTGTGCGTGCTGCTGGTGTTCCTGGTGCTCGCCGCGCAGTACGAGAGCTGGACCCTGCCGCTGGCGGTGATCCTGATCGTGCCGATGTCGATCCTGTGCGCGCTGGTCGGCGTCAAGCTGACCGGCGGCGACAACAACATCTTCACCCAGATCGCGCTGTTCGTGCTGGTGGGGCTGGCGTCCAAGAACGCGATCCTGATCGTCGAATTCGCCCGCGAACTCGAAGACCACGGCCGCAGCGTGGTCGAAGCCGCGCTGGAAGCTTGCCGCCTGCGCCTGCGTCCTATCCTGATGACGTCGATCGCTTTCATCATGGGTGTGCTGCCGCTGGTGTTTTCCACCGGCGCCGGCTCCGAAATGCGCCATGCGATGGGCGTGGCGGTCTTTGGCGGCATGCTCGGCGTGACGTTCTTCGGCCTGTTCCTGACGCCGGTGTTCTACGTCCTGCTGCGCACTTTCGCCAAACGACTCGACCACAAGGTCGAACCTGAAACCAGCGTGGCCGTGGCCGCGCAACCGGAAGGAGCCATCTGATGAACAAGCTCGCAATGCGCATTGCCCCGTTGCTGGCGGCGCTGCTGCTGGTGGCCTGCTCGAGCACTCCGGTGCTCGACGCGCCGGCGGTGCCGGTGCCGGCCGCTTTCAAGGAAGCGTCGCAGCCGGTGACGGCCGCCGACGGCACCACCTGGAAAAGCGCCCAGCCGGCCGAGGCGCAAGCGCGTGGCCAGTGGTGGCTGGCGTTCCATGACCCCGTCCTGAGCGCGATGGTCGACGAGGCCACGACCGCCAACGCCAGCCTGGCCGTTGCCGCGGCGCGCGTCAAACAGGCGAGGGCGCTTGCCGGCCTCGCCGAATCCGATCGCAGTGTGCAGCTGGGCGCCGCTGTCGGCGCCCAGCGCAGCGGCGCCACGTCGCAGCGAAGCACGGCGTACCAGGCCAGCCTGTCGGCAAGCTATGAAGTGGACCTGTTCGGCCGTGTGGCCGCAGGCGTGAGCGCGGCGCAGGCCGATGCGTCCGGGTCCGAAGCGACCTACCGCTCGGTGCTGCTGGCGCTGCAGGCCGACGTCGCCCAGACGTACTTCCGCATCCGCGCTACCGACGCCGAACTGGCGGCGCTGGCCAAGAGCGTCGACCTGCGCCAGCAAAGCGTGAAGGTCAACCAGAGCCGCTTCGACAATGGCGACATCGGCGAATTCGACCTGGTGCGCGCCAAGACCGAACTGGCGGCGGCGCGCGCCGAAGCGATCGGCCTGCAGCGCCAGCGCCTGCAGCTAGAACATGCGCTCGCCGTTTTGCTGGGCAAGCCGGCGGCCGATTTCGCCGCGCAGTCGAACCCGCTGCTGGAAGCGGCGCTGCTGCCGGCAATTCCGGCCGGGCTGCCGTCGGCGCTGCTGGAGCGGCGCCCCGACATCACCGCCGCCCAGCGCGCGATGGTGGCGTCGAACGCGCGCATCGGGCAGGCGCGCGCGGCCATGTTCCCGGCACTCGGCCTGTCCGCTGCCGGCGGCGGCGAATCGAGCGCGCTGTCGAACGTGCTGAAATGGAGCAGCCGCTCGTGGCTGCTGGGCGCGCTGATGTCGGTGCCGATCATCGACGGCGGCCGCAACAAGGCCAACGTCGCGCGCAGCGAAGCGGTGCTGGAAGAGTCGGTCGCGGCGTACCGGCAGAACGTGCTGGTGGCGTTCGCCGAGGTCGAGGACAACCTGGCCGGCCTGCGCATCCTGGCCGGCCAGTCCGAGCAGATCGATGCCGGCGTGGTGCTGGCGCGCCGCTCGGCCGACCTGGCGCAGAAGCTGTACCAGGCGGGCCGTTCGAGCTACCTCGACCTGCTCGACGCGCAGCGCAACCTGGCGCTGATCGAACGCAACGCAGCCCAGCTGCGCGGCAGCCAGGCGGTGACAACGGTCGCGCTGATCCGCTCGCTCGGCGGCGGCTGGGACAACGCCGGCGTCAACTAAGCTTTCGGCTGGGCCCCGGCGACGCGTATCGCCGGGGCAGGCCAATCGGTCAAACGATGGGCGCACGGCAACACAACGTCGTTCCTTGCCTATTGTCGTTATCATCGAGCCATCAACCGAGGAGCAATCATGACAATCAACAAAGACATCGAGCTGGAAGGCCAGCTGCCGATCCCGACCCATCCAACCGACCCGGCCGCCAAGCGCCACATCGACAAGGTCGTCGGCGAGGAAGTGCTGACGACGCCCGATTACAACGCGCCGCCGTCGGAAGGCGCGATCAAGTCGACCGGCCCGGCTGGCGATCCTGGCGTCGGCGGCGCCCTCGGCCAGCCGCCGCCGCCGGCGCGCGACACCGGCGACATTCCCGGCGGCGACGACGACGCCGAGATGGGCGAGCAGCAGGGCGGCGGCGACGAGATCTCCGACGAGATGAAGCCTCGGCATTAATCGAAACATTCCCGGCTAGTAAAAAACCCCGCTTCAGTGCGGGTTTTTTACGTTTGGCGAACCGGTCTCCTGGCCGGGTGCAGCGGCGGCCATCACCGCCGCCAGCGTCCTGACCGCTTCCTCGATCCGGCCCACGTCGACCTGCGCATATCCAAGGATCAACCCGTTCCAGCCGTTCTTGCGCAGGCCGGACGCATGGGCGCTGAGCGCGCGCGCGACCACGCCGCGCGCCATCGCCGCCGCGGCGATCTCGGTGTCGACCAGGCGCGGATCGACGAAACGAAACGACAGGTGAATGCCGGCCGAGCTGCCGTGGATGACGATGTCGTCGCCCAGATGGCGCTGCAGTGCATCGACCAGCGCGTCGCGCCGGCTGCGATACAGCCTTCGCATGCGGCGCAGATGCACGCCGAACTGCCCGCTACGCAGAAAATCGGCCAGCGCCAGCTGGTCAGCCACGCGCCCGTGCGGCGCCATGCGCGCCTGCACCGCGCGCAAAGGCGCCACCAGGTTTTCCGGCACCACCATGTAACCGGTGCGCAGCGCCGGAAACATCGTCTTGCTGAACGTGCCCAGATAGACCACCGGCGCGTCGCCCGACAAGCCCTGCATTGCCGGCAGCGGCGGGCCCTCGTAGCGGAACTCGCTGTCGTAATCGTCTTCGATGATCAGGGCGCCGCATGCCTTGGCCTGCGCCAGCATTGCAAGCCGGCGTGGCATGTCGAGCACCGTGCCGGTCGGGTACTGATGCGATGGCGTAATGTAGATGAGCCGCGGCTTGTTCCTGGTCCACTCGTGGGCGCCTGGATGGATGCCGTCGTCGTCGACGTCGATGCCGACGGTGCGCAGCTGGGCTGACCGGAACGCCGCCACCGCGCCAAGATAGCCGGGGTTTTCCAGCCACGCGGTGTCGCCGGCGTCGGCAAAGGTGCGCGCGCAAATTTCCAGGCTTGCCTGCGTGCCGCTGGTGACGAACACCTGGCCGGCATGACAGCGCACTCCGCGCGACGCCCCGAGATAGGCGCTGATTTCTTCGCGCAGGGCAGGGATGCCGGCCGTATCGGGATAATTGAGCTCGTCGCTGCCCATCGACCGCCAGGCCCGGTCCAGCGCGCGCCGCCACAGCGCCACCGGAAACGCATCGAGCGCCGGCACGCCTGGCGCAAAGGCGCCTGTGTCCGAGTCGGCTTCGGCCATGGTGCGCACGCCTTGCATGCGCCGCGCGATGGCGCCGTTGGCCGGCGCGCCGGCCGGCTTGCGTGGCGCCGGCAACGCCAACGCGGCCACCAGCGTGCCGCGCGCGGTCGCCCGCACCAGGCCTTCGGTCGCCAGCTGGTCGTACGCATACAGCACCGTATTGCGCGCGATGCCCAGCTCGGACGCCAGCGCGCGGCTGGCCAGCAGGCGCGTGCCGGCAGCCAGGTTGCCGCCGATGATGGCCGCGCGCAGGCAAGCGTGAATGACGCGCTGGCGCGGCCAGTCGGCCATTTGCTGCGTCTGTTCGAAGCTGCTCAGAAGAACCTTGTAATCCATCGCTGCATGCGTCGTCGAATGGTGGAACTGGCAAAGTATAGGCGTATCCGACGCAATTCAGTGGCTCTAAATTTTCATGATGGACTGGTGCTACCGGTGGGATACCTTCGTTGATAAGCTGGTGTCTTCTCCCTCGTTTGATTGGTGCCACTCGCGATGAAGCTGATCTTTTTTGGACTGTTGGCCGCGCTCTCTTGTGCGGAACCGCCGGCCGCCGCCGAAGCTGCCGCTGACGCCGTGGCCGCGAAGGTGCGCGATGGCCTCCACGATTTCGACGGCGAGATCGGCGTATGGCAGACCAGGTTAAAGCGCCTGCGCAATCCACTTGGCGGGTCAAGCGAGTGGCTCGCCTACGAAGGTACGACGTTGGTACGGCGCGCCGTCGACGAACGCGCCAACCTGGTCGAACTGGACGTCAGCGGCGCTGCCGGCAGGATTGCCGGCGTTTCGATGCGGCTCTATCATCCGGCCAGCGGCCAGTGGTCCCTGCATTTTGCCAATCTCGCCAACGGCGAGATGACCGATTCGATGCAGGGCGCCTTCACCAACGGCCGCGGCGTCTTTTACGGACACGACACGGTTGCCGGCCGGCGCGTCTTCGTGCGCTTCCTCGTCATCCCGCAGCACCAGGACCAATGGCGCTTCGAACAGGCCTATTCGGCCGATGGCGGCAAGACCTGGGAAGACAACTGGATTGCCGTCGACACCAGGTCGGTGCCGGCCGCAGATCAAAAGGTCCGCCAATGAAGCGCCTCGCTGCCGTCCTCGTATTCCTGTCCGCTCTCGAACCGGCTTGCGCCGCTCCCAAAATGCCATCAACACCATGCTGCGATGTCGTCGAACTACGCCAGTACATTACCTATCCCGGCAAGCGCGACGAACTGATCACAATGTTCGACCGCGATATCAACGATCCGCACCGCTTCACCTGGCTGCGCGGCTTTGCCTCGATGGCCGAGCGCAAGCAGGCACTGGGCGAATTCTATTTCGGGGCGCTGTGGAAGTCGTGGGCCGGCCGGGCCAGCGCGACCTTGTACGATAACGACGACGTGCTGCTGCTGCATCCGGCCGCGCCTGGCAGCGCGTTTATCGTCGATCCCGCCATGCGCGCGCCGCGCGACGCAACCGCTTCGCAGGCTGGCTTCGTCGTCGCGACGATCTACTACTCCAAGCAGGAAGCCGGCGCCGATTTCATCCGGCACTTCGACGCCGACCTGGCGCCGGTATTCACGCGCGGCGGCGCCCGCATCCTGGCGCGCTACGTCAGCGAGAAAAGTTCCAACACGTTCGAGCGCCTGCCGGTGCGCGAGAACGTCAACGTCTATGTGTGGTTCGCCCATTTTGCCGATCGCGCCGTTTACGAGCAGTACCTTCGTCATCTTGCAAATGACCACCACTGGCGCGATGACCTGTTTGCGCCGCTGTACAAGTCGCTCGCGCGCGCGCCGGAAACGCTGATGCTGACGCCGTCAGTACGGTCGCAGATCCGCTGATCGATTACACTTACCCACCACCAGGAGACAACCATGAGCAACAGCGCCGTCAAAGTTATTCCCGAAGGCATGCACAGCCTGACCCCGTTCCTGATCTGCGCCAACGCGTCCGATGCGATCGATTTCTACAAGCGCGCATTTGGCGCACTGGAAGTGAGCCGCACGGCGCAGCCCGACGGCAAGCTGATGAATGCGATTTTGCGCATCGGCGACTCCTCGCTGATGCTGATGGACGAAAATCCGCAATGGGGCGCCCTCGGTCCCGGTCTGCTCAAGGGCAGCCCGGTGAGCCTGCATTTGTATGTTGACGATGTCGACGCCGCGTTTGCGCTGGCCGTCAAGCAAGGCGCCACCGCCAAGATGCCGCCGGCCGACATGTTCTGGGGCGACCGTTTCAGCGCGCTGACCGACCCGTTCGGCCACAGCTGGTCGCTCGCCACCCATATCCGCGACATGACGCCTGAGGAAATCCAGGCAGCCGCTTCCTGCGCCGGTTCGGCCTCGGCGGAAGCGCCGCAATGAGGGCAGGGCAGCCGCTGCGCCTGATCGGCATGCTCGACTCGCCCTACGTGCGCCGGGTTGCCATCGCGCTCGACCTGTTGGGCGTGCCGTTCGAGCACGAATTACTGTCGGTGTTCAGCACCTTTGAGCAATTCCGTGAGATCAATCCGGTCGTCAAGGCGCCGACTCTGGTATGCGCCGATGGCGCGATCCTGATGGAATCGTCCCTGATTCTGCAGTTCGTCGAGGCCGACCAAGGCCGCTCGCTGTGGCCTGTCGACAAGGACGAGCGCCGGCGCGCATTCGAGGTGGTCGCGCTGGCGCTGGCTGCCTGCGAGAAAGGCGCGCAGATTGTGTATGAGCGCAATTTGCGTCCGGCGGCGGCACAGCACGAGCCGTGGGTCGAGCGCGTTACATCGCAATTGCTGGCTGCGTACAGCGCGCTGGAACAGCATGTTGTCCGATCGCCGGCGCTGTTTGCGGATTCGACCCAGCACCCTGCGATGACGGCCACGGCGGTCTGGGGTTTCACGCAAGCGATGCTGGGCGAGCTTGTGCCGGCGGCGGATTATCCCGCGCTTGCCGCGGTGGCGGATCGTACCGAGCAGACCGCGCCGTTTCTGAAGTATCCATCGGGCGGGCCAGGGGTTCCCTTGCATCCGGCGTAGCATCGCCAGACCCTTCGCGGCGAATCCGTGGCAGTGTTCGACGTCAAGCCGCGGCTGGGCCTGAGCGCTGAGCCACGCCATGGCAGACAAAATCTCCAATTGACGCCTACTAGTCCTCGTGGCTCCCGCCATCCTTCGCAGCAGTAATTTCCCCCAACAGTGTTTCCAGGTCCGCGGGAAGCACAGGCTTGGTCAGGTGAAAGTTAAAGCCAGCCTCGCGTGCCAGCCGCTTGTCCTCAGCCTGGCCCCATCCGGTCAGGGCGATCAGCACGATGCCCGCGCCCCAGGCCTGCAGGCGAATCCGGCGGGCTACTTCGTAGCCATTGAGCGTAGGCATTCCAATATCTAGAAAAATCACGTGCGGCTTCAATTGCGCCGCCATTTTCAGTCCACTCGGGCCGTCGTGTGCTGTCACCGTGTCGTTGCCCATAATCGTGAGCAACATGCTTAAGGTTTCGGCGGCGTCTGCATTGTCGTCCACCACCAAAATGTGGTGATGAGCTGAGCGAATTTCCGGGTCGGGCTGCGCGTTTCGCTCCTGCGCCGCTAGCGAGGCCGCCACGGGTAGGCGAACCACAAATTCACTGCCATTGCCGTTACCACCGCTGATGACCTCGATGGAGCCGCCGTGCATCTCAACCAAGCGCTTGACGATAAATAGACCGATACCCAGACCTCCCTTGGACCGTCCCATGCTGCCGTCAATCTGTTTGAACATGTCAAAAACGTGCGCAAGCATTAGTGTCGGGATGCCCATGCCACTGTCCTGTACCGATACCACGGCCTGCGCGCCTATCTGTTGCATGGTGACCCGGATTTGCCCGCCACGGTCGGTAAATTTGGCTGCATTGTTGAGCAGGTTGGAAAATACCTGCGCCATGCGGGTCAGGTCGGCATCGACGTAGATAGGATCGGCAGGCAACTTGATCAGCAGCTCGTGATTGGCCCTGGCGATGGCGGGTCGGCTCGCTTCAATGGCCTGATGTATTGCTGCTGCCAAGTCAATGCGATCCATTCGCAGATCGATCTTGCCATGGCTAATGCGGCTCAAGTCCAACAGGTCATCAATCAGATGCACCATCTGCGTGACTTGCCGCTCCATCATCGCGCGAACGCGCTCAGTAGCGGCTGCGTCGCCTTGCGCCATGCGCATGATTTGCAAGCCGCTACGAATGGGCGCCAACGGATTGCGCAGCTCGTGGGCGAGCGTGGCGAGAAATTCATCTTTACGCTGGTCCTCCTCGCGCAGGCGGGCGACCAGGCGCTCGCGTTCCTCCTCGTCGCGCTTTCGGTCGCTGATGTCATTAATCAAAACCGCAACCCGAGGTGTCCCGTGGCCGTCCAGGCGAAACGCGTAGATGTCGAGCCACCTTCCATCAAGCATTGGCGCATTGTTGATGAAGCGAATTGGCTCGCCGGTAGTGGCGACTCGTCCGAACGTCTCGCACCATTGCCCCCCTACATCGGCAGCAATTTCCTGCATGCGCATGCCCTCTGCATTGCGTAGTCCAGTGTGTTTCTCAAACGCGGGGTTTATTTCCAAATACCGGAAGTCAGTGGGCAGACTAGTCGCATCAAAAATCATTTCGATCACGCAGTAACCTTCGTCCATTGACGCGAACAAGGTGCGATACTTTTGCTCACTTCTCCGCAGTGCCTCCTGCACCTGCCGACGCGCTGTCACATCGCTGGCCATGCCGAACCATTCAGCGACATCGCCGTCTTTGTCCAACAGCGGGATTGCCCTTGAGAAGGTCCAGCCCAAGGTGCCATCGACGCGCACAACCTGGTGTTCGAGTTCGAAGTTGCCCTTGGTGCGGACGGCCTCGCGGATGGCGTCGATCACGCGTTGCTGATCATCAGGATGAATATATTTTTCGAGCCATGAACGGCTCGGCTCGTGGGTGTCGACGATGAATTCCCGGCCTTGGAGATGACGCATCTCGGTCCAGTCCGCGTTCATCCGATAGACGACATCGGAACTGGCGCTAACAAGCGCTCGGAACTGTGCTTCGCTGGCGCGGACGGCTTCGATACTGTCGCGCCGCATGCGTGCCATTTGGAGGTGCGCAGCCACACGTGCCAGGAGCTCCCGTCCGCTAAACGGTTTGACGAGATAATCGTCTGCGCCTTCCTGCATACCCTCGATGCGGCTGTCTTCGCCAGCACGAGCCGACAGCATGATGATCGGTACGCTTGCCGTCCGCGGGTTGTCGCGCAGCGCCTGCAGTAGCCCAAAGCCGTCGAGACGAGGCATCATCACGTCTGTCAGGATCAGATCAGGGGTGCGCTTCAGTGCCGCTGCGAGCGCCGCCTCGCCGTCCGGTACCGCTTCGGTGCGGTAATGCGGCTCCAGCATACGGACGAGGTACTGCCTCATGTCGGTGTTGTCGTCCGCGATCAGCACCGTCGGACGTTCACCATCGGCTTGCTGGGGCGCCATGACTCGGTCAATCGAAGTGTCTTGCAATGACGACAAATCCGCAGCGGGAGCAGCGGTCTGCCCGGCGCTGGGGAGCCATCTCAAAGCTTCCTCGGCAAACACATTTGCCGATGTCGTTCGCTGCGCGGCCCGGGGGCCGTTGCCGACCTGGTCTTTGGGCAGGTGCTGCGCGCCCAAGGGAATCGAGATCGCAAACGTTGTCCCTAGCCCAAGTTCGCTATCGATAGTGATTGCGCCCCCATGGAGCTTGACAAGCTCGTGGACGAGCGCAAGCCCGATTCCGCTTCCCTCGTGCGTGCGCCCCTTTGCATTTTCGACGCGGTGGAAGCGCTCGAACATCCGGGGAACTTCATCTGCGGGCACGCCGGTGCCAGTGTCAGACACGCGCAGTTCCACGGCGCGCTCTGCTTGTCGGAGCGAGACAGTGATTTTCCCCTCGAACGTGAACTTGAAGGCGTTCGACAGCAAATTAAGAACCACGGTCTCCCACATTTCCCGGTCCACGAACACCGGTTCGCTCAGAGGAGGGCAGTCGACGCAAAGTTCCAGCCCAGCCTTCTCGCAGGCCGAGCGGAAATTGCTTGTGAGCTCGGCGGTAAGCTCGGCCAGGGCGGTTGGCTCAAACGCGGCGCGGGCCCGCCCGGCCTCGATCCTTGAAAATTCCAGCAAGCTATTGACCAGGCGCTGAAGTCGCAACCCGTTGCGGTATACAACTTCCAACTGCTCGGGCCGCAACTGGGGCGAATGCTCGCCAGGCGCGGCGAGGGCGTCTTCGATTGGACCGAGTATCAGGGTCAGTGGCGTGCGGAACTCATGACTGACGTTGGAGAAGAACGAGATTTTTGCGCGATCCAGATCGGCGAGTGCCTGTGCTCGTCGCCGCTCTTCATCATATGCGCGGGCGTTCGCGACGCCCGCACTCAGCGCCGAAACAAGCAAATCGTAGAAGCTCCGATACACCTCGTCCAATTTTAAACGCGAACTGACCCCGGCTACCAAAATCGCCACCGGACTGCTGGTTCCTGGCGGGATAATCGGTAGCGCCAGCGCCTGGGTCGGCGGCTCGCCGTATGGACCAAGGGCGGCCAGGTCGATCCTTGTGGCAAGATCGTCCATCGTCACCGCCAACCCGGAGCGACAAACGTCTTCCAGCGGCCAGGGGCTCGGTTCATTGTCGTCCAAATAAAACGTCTCGGCTAGCACGCCGGGCTCGGCGATGCGGTCGGTCGCTCGAACCAATCTGCCCGAAGCGTCGGGCCCGAGTGCGTATAGCCGGGCAAAGGGCACGTCAAGCTCGAACTGCGCGAGCGTGTGCGCGGACAACGCAAGCACTTCGTTGACGGACTTGCCTTTGCTTGCATGCGCAGTTAAGTCGCGCAGCGTGCGAGTGCGGCGTTCGCTGAGCGTTTGAGCGGTCATCTCGATAACGGGGTGGAACAGGCCGCCAACTCGCCCCTCCTCGTCGCGGATCGGACTAAAGGAGAAGGTAAAGAAACACTCCTCGATGTACCCATGCCGTTCCAGAAAAATTTGCTGGCTTTCCAGGAAGGCCGTGTTCCCCGCCAAGGCCGAGTCGTGCGCTGTTCCAATTACAGGCCACGCTTCGCTCCAGCATTCCGAGAATTTCTGTCCCATCGATCGCGGATGCTTGTTTCCGCAAATGACTCGGTAGGCATCGTTGTAGATCTGCACAAGCCCCGGTCCCCAGATGACGCAGATCGGTAAATCGGAGGCCAGGCAAATACTGACGGTCGTTCGCAGGCTCTGCGGCCACAAAGCGACTGGCCCTAAAGCAGTTCTTGCCCAGTCCATCGACCGGATCAGGCTACCCATTTCGCCGCCTCCCATCAGAAAGGCGAGGGGGTTGGAAATGTCGTCGATCTTTTCAGGATTCATCTGAGCCTTGCGATGTAGGAACGGGACTGCAGCTAAGCTCGGAGTAAATAATTCGGCATCATGCGCCACAGCGCATCGCATTGCCCGCTACCTATTCGAGGCAATAATGTCAATATGCTGTTTGAAAACGAGTGCGGGAACAATGTCCACAAGAATTGAAGCAGCGGAGCTTACTGGCTCGGCTTGCAAGAATGCAAGGAACAACATAGCAGCTTACACGCGAAGACATGTAATTGTTGGAATATCGGAAAGTTGGCGATGCTGGGGGTGCAACAACCTTGCTGGTCATTCAATTTGCAATTCGGCTTGGCGAATCGCGGTTGCGGCACCTACTTATGCGGATCCGGAAACAAAAAAAGCAGTTACGATCACTCGTAACTGCTTGTCTCGACTACTGCTTATTCGTGGTAGGCCGTGCGGGATTCGAACCTGCGACCAACGGATTAAAAGTCCGCTGCTCTACCAGCTGAGCTAACGACCCGAAAGAAGCAAGATTATAGGGGCCACCAGCGTTCCTGTCAAATGCCCAAGGCCATATATTTTTGCGATTTGCCTTACTTCAGCGTTGCCAGACGGTCTTTTGCGGCGGCCGCGGCCGACGAGGCAGGGTACTTCAGCACCAGCTGCTGCAATGCCTTCTTGGCGTTCTTCTTGTCCTTCAGCTCGGTATAGCTGCTGGCAATGTTGAGGATCGCATCAGGCGCCGTGGCGCTGTCCTTGTACGTGCTGGCGACCACTTCCTGCGCCGTGATGGCGTTCTTGTAATCGCGCTGCGCGTAGTAGGCGTTGCCGAGATAATACTGCGCGTTCGGCGAGTAGCTCGAATCGGGATAGCGGCGCACAAACGCCGATAATGCATTGGCGGCCGTCTTGTAGTCGCCCGACTTGAAGATCGCCATCGCCGCTTCGTACGACTTCAGTTCGCTGGCGTCGACTTCTTCCTGCTTGCCGTCGATGTTCACTTGGCGCGGCTCGAGTTTGGCGATGCGCGAATCGAGGTCGGCGTAGAAATCCTTCTGGCGCTTTTGCGAGTTGGCGATTTCGTTGGCGAGCACTTCGAGCTGGCCGCGCAGGCGCGCGATTTCCTGCATCGTCTGTTCATGCTGGTTGACCAGCTCGAGCGAGGCGCTCTTGTCGGACTTGGTGTCGATGCGCGCGTTCATGTCGCGCGACAGGTTATCGACCTTGGCGCGCAGGTCGAGGATCGCCTTGCGCGCTTCGTCGTCGTCGAGCAGGCCGGCACTGGCATGCAGCGGAATCCAGGCGGCCAGCGCCAGGCATGCGGCTGCAATGCGGAATTTGGTATTTTTCATGGTCGTGACTTTCTGAAAAAAACGGGGCGGATGCAGTCTGCACTGCACGCCGCCCCGTTGTCAATCGGCCGTATCAGGCAATCGATTAGTAGACGATATCGGCGCGGCGGTTCTCAGCCCAGGCCGCTTCGTTGGCGCCAACTGCTTTCGGCTTTTCTTCGCCCAGCGACACCGCTTCCATCTGCGATTCGGCTACGCCCATCGTGCCCATTGCCTTGCGCACTGCCTCGGCACGCTTCTGGCCCAGCGCCAGGTTGTATTCAGTGCCGCCGCGCTCGTCGGTGTTGCCTTGAATCAGGACCTTGCGCGCCTTGTTCTTGGCCAGGTAAGCGGAGTGGTTCTCGACCGTCTGCTTGGCATCGTCACGCACGACGAAGCTGTCATAGTCGAAATAAACGCTGCGCTTGGCCAGCACGCCTTTTGGATCGTTCAGCGGATCGGCAGTGCCGGTCTCGACTGGACGGATGTCGCGGCTGTCGGCCACTGGCTGTGCGGCGCGCTCTGGCGTGCGCTCGACAACCGGTGCTTCATTCAATTTGACGGGCGAGCTGCAAGCGGACAGCAAGGCTGCGCTCGAAACGATCAAGGCCAAACTTTTAAAGTTGCGCATGTTATTTTCTCCTGGTCAGTGTTAAAAATTTACTTCATGAACGGGCCCCAGCTGGGCGCCCTGATATTTCCTGCATTCGTCGTCAGGCGCTGCTTGACGCGCCCATCCACCGACACCACGGCCAGGCCGCTGCGACCGGCCGTCGCGTACATGATGTACTTGCCGTTCGGCGAAAAACTCGGTTCGGTGGCGCCGACTGCCAGGCGCTGTTCCTGGCCGCTGGCCAGGTCCATCGCGTACAGCGAGTAGGCGCCGTCGCGCTGCGAGATCCACGCCAGCGTCTTGCCGTCCGACGAGATGCGCGGGCTGACGTTGTAGCTGCCGTTGAAGGTGACGCGGGTGGCGTTGCCGCCGCTGGCGCTCATCTTGTAGATCTGCGGGCCGCCGCTGCGGTCGCTGAGGAAATAGATGCTCTGGCCATCGGCCGAAAATTGCGGCTCGGTGTCGATGCCATTGCTGTTCGACAGCCGGCGCAGGCCGCTGCCGTCGGCATTCACGCCGTAGATCTGCGAGTGGCCATCCTTCGACAGCGTCACCGCCAGGCGCGCGCCGTCCGGCGACCAGGCCGGCGCCGAGTTGCTGCCTTTCTCGTTCGAGATGACCTTGCGCTCGCCGGTGACCAGGTTCTGCACATAGACGACGGGCTTGCGCTGCTCGAACGACACGTAGGCGACCTTGCCGCCGTCAGGCGACCAGGCCGGCGAAATGATCGGCTCCTTGCCGCGCGCGGCAACCTGCATGCCTTCGCCGTCGGCGTCGGCCACTTCCAGGCGGTAGTCGCTGTTGCTCACTTTGTTGACGTAGGCGATGCGGGTCGAGAAGGCGCCGCGCGTGCCGGTCAGCTTTTCGTAGATGTCGTCGGCGATGCGGTGCCCCTGCAGGCGGGCGTACTTTCCCGTCACCGTGTTCGACAGCGCCGACAGTTGCGACGACTTGATCGTGTCGAGCAGCTTGTAGCGCACTTCGAAGCGGCCGTCGGCGGCGCGCACGACGCTGCCAACGACGAGCGCATCGGCGCCGCGCGATTTCCACTGGGCGAAGTCGATCGCCGAGGTGTCCGACAGCGCGGTGCCGGCGTCGATCACCTTGAACACGCCGCTGCGCTCGAGGTCGGCCTTGATGACGGCCGACATCTGCGCCGGCGCGACGCCTTCATCGGCGAACGCGGCCACCGCGATCGGGATCTGGGTGCTCGAGACACCCTGGATCTCAACGCGCACCTGCGCGTGCGTGGCGCCGGCGATCAGGCTAAGTCCAAACAAAAACAGCGGGATATTTTTCTTCATGGGTCGATTCGGTCCAGGTTGGTGGAAACGGGCGCTATCATTTCAGGTCCTTCATCGCGAAAGCAATCTCAAGCGTGCGCAACACGGTACCATTTTTATTCTTTGGCAATGGCGACGATTTGAGAATGCCTTTCTCTACCGCATCATCGAACGCGGGGATGCCACTGCTCTTGGTCAGCCGCACGGAGATAATCTCGCCGCTCGGTAACTGTTCAATCTTGAAGACCACTTCCGGCTTGCCGGGCACTTCGGTGCTGCCGGCGTACGACGTGCTGCTCTTGATCTTGCTGTTGATGGCGGCCAGGTAGCTGGTGTCGACGCGCGACGCGGTCGACTTCGCCGCCTCGCCGCCGGTGCCGGCGCCGGCCATCATGCGGCTCAGTTCGGCGGCGCGCCGTTTCTCGGATTCGGCTTCTTCCTTCGCCTTGGCCAGTTTCTCGACCTTCAGCTTGTCGGCCAGCTTTTTCTCTTCCAGCTTCTTGGCCAGCTCTTGTTCTTTTTGCTGCGCCTTCTTGTCGGCCAGCTCTTGTTCCTTCTGCTGGGCCTTCTTGTCGGCCAGCTGCTTCGCCTTCATTTCCTTGGCCAGCTTCTGCTCTTCCAGCTGCTTTTCTTCTTCCAGTTCCTTGCGCTTTTCCGCCTTGCGCTTTTCGCGTTCGAGGGCGATGTCGGGCGCCTTCGGCGCGACCGGCTCTTCGACCCGTGGTGGCGGCGGCTGCACCACCTTCGGCACCGGCGCCGGCTGCGGCTCGATCACTTGCGGCGGCGGCGGTGGCGGCGGCGCCGCGCTTTGCGTCTTCATGTCCCACACTTCGGCCTCGACCTGCACCGGCGTGGTGTTCTGCCAGCTCACGCCGATGTACAGGAACGCCAGCAGACCCGCGTGCACCGCCGCGGCCAGCACGATCGACGGCCAGCGGCTCGGTTCGGGCGGCACGTGGTAGGGAGCGCCGTTGGCAGTTGTGCTAGTCATTGTGTTCGACCATTACTTGGTCGCCAGTCCGACCCGGTTGATGCCCATTTTTTTCGCTTCCGAGATCAGCTGGACGACGTCGTCGTACTTGCTCTCCTTGTCGCCGGCGATCAGCACCGGGTACTCCGGGTTTTCCGCATGCAAGCTGCGCAGGCTGCGCAGCAGGGCGGTGCGGTTCGGCATGTCCTGCGGCGCGCTGCGGTTCTTGCCGTTGATGCCGATCGACAGCGACGTGTCCGGCTTGAGCACCACGTGGATGTAATCGTCCGGCGGCAACGCCGACTTTTCCGCGCTCGGCAAGTTGATCACGCTCGGGCTGTTGGCCGGCGGCACCACCATGAAAATGATCAGCAGCACCAGCATCACGTCGATGTACGGCACGACGTTGATCTCGGACTTGAATTTGCGGCCGCGGCCACCGCGCAAGCTGCTGGAAAAGGATGCCATCTGGTTCTCCGTTCAGTGCTTAGCGCGACTGGCGCTGCAAGATGTTCGAGAATTCTTCGACGAAGCTCTCGAAGCGGATCGCCAGGCGGTCGATGTCGTGGGTGAAGCGGTTGTACGCCACCACCGCCGGGATCGCGGCGAACAGGCCGATCGCGGTGGCGATCAGCGCTTCGGCGATGCCGGGCGCCACTGCCGCCAGGGTTGCCTGCTGCACATTTGCCAGGCCGCGGAACGCATTCATGATGCCCCACACCGTGCCGAGCAGGCCGACGTACGGCGACACCGAGCCGACCGAGGCGAGGAAGTTCAGGTGGATGTCGAGGCCGTCGAGCTCGCGCTGGAAGGCGGCGCGCATGGCGCGGCGGGCGCTGTCGAGCACGGCGCCCATGTCGAGCGCGTCCTTGGCGACCTGCTTGCCCTTGATGAATTCGCCCATGCCGGCTTCGAAGATGCGGGCCAGCGCGCCGCTCTGGTCGCGCTGGCTGCTGGCGCTCTGGTGCAGGGTGTGCAGGTTGCCGCCGGCCCAGAAGCTGCGCTCGAACTGTTCGGTCTGGCGGCGCGCGGCGCGGATCGCGAACATCTTGCGGAAGATATAGGTCCAGCTGGTCAGCGAGACGATCAGCAGCAGCGCCATGATGAGCTGAACGATCAGGTGGGCGTTGCCGATCAGGGCCAGGAAGGAAAGATCTTGAGCTGCATTCATCGAGTGGTCGCTATGCTGTGAATTGGTGGGTGAGTGTCAGGCGGCACGCATTTTATCAAGGACCGCGTCGGGCAGCGCCCGCGGCGTGACGGCGCGGTCGACGCAGCCGACCTTGACGCGCGCGCTGGCCAGCAGCGCGTCACCGCGCGTTGCCTGCTGCACGAACAGAATCGACGCCCGGCCGAGCTTTTCGATTCCCAGTGTCAATGTTATAACATCATCGAGTTTCGCTGGCGCATGATAGTCGATGCCTGCCGACGTCACGACGAACATGGCGTCGTGATTGGTCGCCAGGTCGTGCTGGTCGACGCCCAGCTGGCGCAGCCACTCGGTACGGGCGCGCTCGAAGAACTTCAGGTAGTTGGCGTAGTACACAATGCCGCCGGCGTCGGTATCCTCGTAGTACACGCGGACGGTCCAGGTGAAAACTGAGGGCATTTCAATTGACATTTAGTGAACTTGAGAAACATTTTACGGCATTTTGGCTGCGAATGTGCTCTAGCGGACATAAGCGTATCGCGCGCAGCGAGCGTAGTAGACGTTAGCGCGCAAGCCGAGGCCAAGCATCGTAACAATTGCTAACAATTAGCGGCACTGCGATACATGCATCGCAGCGTTTTCTTTAGCCCCCATCCTCAACACCGTCAGTGGTGCGTGCTAGACGCGCTTGATGGCGAACGGGCCGAAGCCCTGGCACGTCGGCATCATCTCGATACTGTTGATATTAATATGCGGCGCCAGCGTGGCAATCCAGTACGCCGTCTGCGCGATGTCCATGGCCGTCAGCGGCACCGTGCCTTCATACACCTTGGCCGCGGCGGCATCGTCACCCTTGAAGCGTACGTTGGAAAACTCGGTGCCGCCACACAGCCCCGGCGCCAGGTTGGTCGCGCGCACGCCCGTGCCGACCAGGTCGGCGCGCAGGTTCAACGTAAACTGGTCGACGAACGCCTTCGTCGCGCCATACACGTTGCCGCCCGGGTAAGGATAGGCGCCGGCGACCGAGCCGAGGTTGATGATCAGCCCGCTCCCGCGCTCGACCATGGCCGGCAGCAGCGCGCGCGTCATCGTCACCAGGCCGGTGCAGTTGGTCGCGATCATGGTTTCCCAGTCGGCCAGCGGCGCTTCATGGGCCGGCTGGGTGCCCAGCGCCAGCCCGGCGTTGTTGATCAGCACGTCGACCTGGCGCCACGATTGCGGCAGCAGCGACAGCGCTTCGTTGATCGACGCCTTGTCCGTCACATCCATCACCAGCGGCAGTGCCAGGTCGCCCAGTTCCGCGGCGAGCGCGTCGAGGCGGTCCTGGCGGCGCCCGCTGATGACGACCTGGTGGCCGTGGCCGACGAACGTGCGCGCCATTTCGGCGCCGAAGCCGGCCGACGCGCCGGTAATAAATACGATCATGATGGGATTTCCGTGTGAGGAGGGGGGAGATAGCCGGCATAAATTGTAGCCGAAACGGAAGCTGTTGCCCGTGTCTGCCTCGAATTGGCCCTCGCACGGCTGTTTCCTTGCCCAAACCGGGGCTTTAACTTACAATTTGTCCTCCATTATGTCTCACGTAACTGGCGAAAAGCCGCGGCCTGTCGGGCCAGTCGGCGAAAGGTGGGCTTCCACCGGGGAACGTGAGATTTCATTAGCCGTTCGCCTGGGCAGCCACCGATGGAAGTCGCGCGATGAGGCTGCCTGTTCGGTTTTCCGGTCTCCCTCATTTCGATCCATACTGCCAGGTGCTCTGCACCGATATCCGATTGGAGTTTTTTTCATGTTTGCAAAAGATCACACGCTCGCCAAGGTTGACCCGGACCTGTTCGCCGCCATCCAGAAGGAAAACCAGCGCCAGCAAGACCACATCGAACTGATCGCGTCGGAAAACTACACCTCGCCTGCCGTGATGGAAGCGCAAGGCTCGCAGCTGACCAACAAGTACGCCGAAGGCTATCCGGGCAAGCGCTACTACGGCGGCTGCAAATTCGTCGACATCGCCGAGCAGTTGGCGATCGACCGCGTCAAGCAGCTGTTCGGCGCCGAAGCGGCCAACGTGCAGCCGAACTCCGGCTCGCAAGCGAACCAGGGCGTGTTCTTCGCCATGCTCAAGCCTGGCGACACCATCATGGGCATGTCGCTGGCCGAAGGCGGCCACCTGACCCACGGCATGGCGCTGAACATGTCGGGCAAGTGGTTCAACGTCGTCTCCTACGGCCTGACGCCGGAAGAGGACATCGACTACGAGGCGATGGAGCGCCTGGCGCGCGAACACAAGCCGAAGCTGATCATCGCCGGCGCCTCGGCGTTCTCGCTGAAGATCGACTTCGAGCGCTTCTCGAAAATCGCCAAGGAAATCGGCGCCTACTTCATGGTCGACATGGCGCACTACGCCGGCCTGATCGCCGCCAACCTGTATCCGAACCCGGTGCCGCACGCCGACTTCGTCACCTCGACCACGCACAAGTCGCTGCGCGGCCCGCGCGGCGGCATCATCCTGATGAAGGCCGAATTCGAAAAGCAGATCAACTCGGCGATCTTCCCCGGCATCCAGGGCGGCCCGCTGATGCACGTCATCGCCGGCAAGGCAGTCGCGTTCAAGGAAGCGCTCGAGCCAGCGTTCGTCGAGTACCAGACCCAGGTCGTCAAGAACGCCGACGCGCTGGCCAAGGCGCTCATCGCGCGCGGCCTGCGCATCGTGTCGGGCCGCACCGAGTCGCACGTCATGCTGGTCGACCTGCGTTCGAAAAACCTGACCGGCAAGGAAGCCGAAGCGATCCTCGGCCGCGCCCACATGACGTGCAATAAGAATGGCATCCCGAACGATCCGCAAAAACCGTTCGTCACTTCCGGCATCCGCCTCGGCAGCCCTGCGTTCACCACGCGCGGCTTCAAGGAAGACGACGCGACCACGGTGGGCAACCTGATCGCCGACGTGCTCGATAACCCCAACGACGAAGCGACGATCGAACGCGTCAAGGTCGAAGTCAAGAAGCTGACCGACAAGTACCCGGTCTACGCCGCCTGAGCAGTTTGCAGCACCCCGCGGGCCGCCTGGTGGTGGCCCGCGCCGATCAAGCAGCGCACGCAGGGCCACCATGAAATGTCCGTTCTGCCAGCATGACGAAACCCAGGTCCTCGATACGCGCGTATCGGAGGAGGGCGACGCCGTGCGGCGCCGGCGCCGCTGCGCGCAGTGCGACAAGCGCTTTACCACCTACGAGCGCATCGAGCTGTCGATGCCGATCATCGTCAAGAAGAACGGCAGCCGCACCGAGTTCGCGCCGGCCAAGCTGCGCGGCAGCTTCATGCTGGCGTTGCGCAAGCGCCCGGTGTCGGCCGAGGCGATCGACACCGCCGTCGCCACCATCGAGGAAAAGCTGCTCACCAGCGGACGGCGCGAAGTCGACAGCGGCTACGTCGGCGAACTGGTGATGCAGGAGCTCAAACGCCTCGACAAGATCGCCTACATCCGCTTCGCCTCCGTCTACAAGAACTTCGAGGACCTGGCCGAATTCCAGCAGGCGATCGCCGAAGTCGGACAAGCGCCCAAAGCGCGCAAATAGCGCCATCGTTTTTCACCTTCCCCGCACGATTGAGCCACCTCACGGCTGGCTTCAACACGCCTGATAACTTGGTTCTCAAGCGATCCAGGTCAACACGCAGCATGCAGGCTCTGCAGTAAAACTGCCGGCCGCGCACGCGCCTGAACGAGCGCAGCTTACGGAGGTGAATTGGTGCGATTGGCTTTGCGGGCGCGTTGTCGCTGTCATCCTCGTCTTCGTTGTCGCCCGCCTTCCAGCGGCGGCTACTCGCTCCTCGAAGTGCTGGTGGCGGTGTTCGTGCTCGCCGTCGGCATCCTCGGCGCCGCCGCCACCCAGCTCGCGGCGCAGCGCACGCGCCACCAAGCTAGCCTGATGTCGAGCGGCGTGCAGCTGGCCAGCAGCCTGGCCGACAGCATGCGCGCCAACGCCGAAGCCGGCGCGCCTTTGCTAGACCTCGATTACGATGCCGCTGCCGACGGGCCGCCCGCGCCGACCGGCCCGCAATGCCTGCCTGGCGACGCCTGCAGCGGCGCCGAGATGGCTGCCGCCGAACTCTATCGCCTCAAGCACGCCGTCCACGCCGGCTTTCCTGGCGGGCGCGTAGTGGTATGCCGCGATAGCGAATCGTGGGATCCGGCTCGCGGCGCGCTGCGCTGGGCCTGCAGCGGCGCCGCGTCGGCGCCGTTCGTCATCAAGCTTGGATGGCGCGGCAAAGAGGCCAACGGCAGCGATGCGCGTGACGGCGCGGGCGAATTCGCGCCCAGCGTGGCCATCGCCTGGCCGGGAGCGGCCAAATGATCGCGATGCAGCGCCAGCGCGGCGCCACCCTGGTCGAACTGATGGTCGCCTGCGCCGTCGGCATGCTGGCGATGCTGCTGGCCGGCGGCCTGCTGGTGTCGGCCAACGCCGCCTACCTTGTGCAGGTCGACGCGGCGGGGCTCGACGACAATGGCCGCTACGCGCTTGAAGTCATCACGCGCGCGGCGCGCCAGGCGGCGTTTGTCAATTGGGAGCGCGACCAGGCCGGCGCCGACCTGGCTACGGCGCCGCCGCATGTCCGCGGCATCGATGCGCGTTCGCTCAGCCGCGCCACCGAGGGCATCGATGCGCCGCTGACAGACGCCGTCAACGGCAGCGACGTGCTGGCGGTTCGCTTCACCGGCGCCGCCGACGGCAGCGTGGTCAGCTGCGCCGGTTTTGCCGTCGGCGAGGTCGACGACGGCTGGAGCATCTTCTACGTCGGCCGCAACGCCGGCGGCCAGGCCGAGCTGCGCTGCAAATACCGCGGCAAGAACAGCTGGGGCGCGGACGCGATCATCGGCGGCGTCGATTCCTTCCAGGTGCTGTACGGCCTCGATACCGATTCCCCGCCCGACGGCGTGGCCAACGAGTTTGCCAGCGCCGCGGTCGTCGACGAGCGCGACGCCGCGCTGGTACTGGTGGCCGCCGGCCCGGCGGCGCGCGAACGCGAACTGCGCCGGCGCACGCACTGGAAGCGCGTCACCGCTGTGCGGGTGGCGCTGGTTCTGCATGGCGCACGGGCGCGGCCCGGCAGCGAGCCGATCGTGTTCGACCTGTTCGGCCGCGCATATTCCGACGGTTTCGGCGGCGCCGACCGCGGTGTGCAGCTGGCCGAAGACAGGCTGCCCGACGAGCTGCGCGATCGCGAACGGCGCCTGTTCGCTGCCGACGTATTTCTGCGCAATGCGCCGGCCGAGGTGGCGCGATGAGGCGCGTTCAGCGCGCTGGCGGCGCGGCGTTGATGACGGCGCTGTTCGTGCTGGTGGCGATCACGATCGTGGGCCTGGCGGCCGCGCACACGGCGCTCAATGCCGAGAAATCGGCGCGCAGTGAACGCGACCGCCACATCGCCTTCCAGGCTGCCGAAGCCGGCCTTGCCGATGCCGAGCGCGACATCGAAGGCGGCGCCAATCCGCTGTCTGCGCGCGCCACGCTGTTCGCCGGCGGCAGCGCGTTAGGCTTTGCCGAAGGCTGCGGGCGCGCGCCGGACAACCTCGGACTATGCGCGTACGCGCCGGCGCCGCCGGCCTGGCAAATGGTGAACCTGTCCGGCGCCACCGACGCCGCCGTCCCGTATGGAAAGTTCACCGGCGCCGCGCTGCCCATTGGCGGCGGCGCGCTGCCGGGCAGGGCGCCGCGCTATGTCATCGAGTTGATGCCGCTGGCACGCGCCGGAGAGGCGGCTGGCCGGCCAGCTGCCAACGTCTATCGCGTCAGCGCAATCGGATTCGGCGTGCGTCCCAGCACACACGTGGTGCTGCAGTCGTTCTACCGCAAGGTGGCGGCGACGGGTCCGTCCGCGGCGCAGGTGTCGCTGCGCTCCGCCGACGCGCTGTCCGGCCAGCGACACGCAGCCGTCGTGTCGATGCGCGGGGCGACCGCCTCAATCAAACGCGCAGGCAGGATACGACCGGCGGCATGCATGCGCGCCGCCGCCGCGCCGCTTCAGCCAGGGCAGCGCAGTGGCCGCTCCGCGGTCGGCGTGCGCGGCAATGGGACAGCCGTGCTGCTCGAATCAAGCTTCGACGATGTGGCGTGGACCGGTCAGCTCACTTTGCGCGGGTTATCCGTTGGTGCGGACGGAGCGGTCGCTATCGACGACGCGCCGCTGTGGCAGGCGCTCGCCGTGCTGACTGGCAGTCCGGTGCAGTCTCCGCGGCCGTCGCCGCAACAGCGCAAGATCTACACGCTGCTGCGCAACGCTGACGGATCGGCGGCCAGCGTCCCGTTCAGATGGGACGCGCTGGGAAACGATGAACGTGGCGGGCTCGATGCCGGCGGCGTTGGCGCAGACAGGGTGGCATTCCTGCGTGGGGCGCGCGAGCGCGAAATCGGCCAGCCTGGTGGCGTATTGCGCCGCCGCGCCGGCGTCCTGGGCGACACCATCCACAGCACGCCGCTGTTCGTCGGCGCCCCATCGCCGGCGGTCGCGGGACCCGGCTACGATGCCTTCCACGCGCGCCACAGCGGCCGCGTGGAGGCCATCTACCTCGGCGCCAACGACGGCATGCTGCATGCGTTCGACGCCCGCGACGGCGCCGAACTGTTCGCCTACATCCCAAACGCGCTGCTGCCGGTGCTCGGCCAGCTGAGCGACCCTGACTACCGCCATCGGCCCTACGTCGACGCCAGCGTCGGCCAGGCCGAGGCGCTGCTTGGCTATCGCTGGCGCTCGGTGCTGGTGTCCGGCATGGGCATGGGCGCGCGCGGCGTCTTCGCGCTCGATGTCAGCGACCCGGCCGCGTTCGACGCCGGCGAGCGCGCGTTCTGGGAGTTCACTGAGGTGGACGATCCCGCCATTGGCCACGTCGGCCAAGCGCCGCTGATCGCCAAGGTCAAGGTCGGCATCAAGGAATCGGCGCCGCAGTACAGGTATTTTGCCGTGGTGGCCAGCGGCGCGCCGGCTTCACAGGACGGCGCGTTGTTTCTGCTCGCGCTCGACAAACCGCCCACCGAACGCTGGCAGCGTGACATCAACTACTACAAGCTCGATGTGCCTGCGGCGGTCTCCGGCCAGGCGAACGCGCTCGGCCAGCCAGGGTTGGTGCTCGCCAGCGATGGCAGCGTGCGCTACGCCTACGCCGGCGACTCGCAGGGAACGATGTGGCGCTTCGACCTGAGCAAGCTGCCGTTTTCCAGCGGGCCGCTGTTCGAGGCGCGCGACGATGAAGGCCGGCGCCAGCCGATCAGCCATGCGCCGCAGGCGGTGTTTGCACCCGGCGGCGGCTACCTGATCCTGTTCGGCACCGGCACACAGGACGAGCAGACTGCCAATTACGCCGTGCAGTCGTTCTACGCGGTGAAAGACAGCGCCGCCAGTCCGCCGGAAATGGTCAACGGGCGCAGCGAACTGGCGCGCCGCACGCTGTCGGGCGATGTCACCTACACCATCGACGGCGATGAATTCGACTACACCGGGCCGCGCGCGAAGAAGGGCTGGTATTTCGACTTCCCGTACTCGTCGATTGATGGGGAGAAGCTCGGCGCCAGCCCTGTCGTGGCGGGCGGCACTGTCCTCGTCAGCACGATCATTCAAGGCGCCGATCCTTGCGCTGGCCCGTCGACCCGCACCTATGTGCTCGACACGCTGAGCGGATTCGCATTCGACCGCAGCGGCGCGGCGCTAAGCGGCAATGCAACAGGAAAGAAGAGCAAAGGCCCGCTTCCCGTCATCCTGGAACTGAGCGCCATCAGCGCCGCGCCCACGCCAACGGGCACGGCGCGCGTCACCCGCAGGCTGGGCGTAATTCACCTGCAGGGCGACGACGGCACGGCGCCAGAGGTGGAGCAGGTCGACATCAGCGTGCCGGCTCGCCGCCTCAGCTGGCGTGAAGTGGCCAACTGGCAGGAACTGCATGAAGCCGCCACCAAATAAGATCGAGGAGAAGCGATGGAGCGGGAACGCGGATTTACCCTGATCGAGGTGCTGATCGTGCTGGCGATCGTGGTCACCCTCGCCGCCATCGCCTATCCGAGCTACGCCGGCTTCGTCACCAAGACGCGCCGGCTGGAAGGGCAGATCGCGCTGATCGAGACGATCCAGCAGCAGGAGCGCTTCTACACGCGGGCCAGCACCTACATCGGCTTTTCGTCCGAGTCGAGCGACGAGCGGGAAAAGCGCTTCAAGTGGTATTCCGGCGGCGCCGCGGCGGGCAGCGCGTACGAACTGAGTGCGCGCGCCTGCCCCGGCCGCGAGCTGTCGCAGTGCGTCGAGGTGCTGGCCACGCCAGGCACCGCCAAGGTCGACGCCAACTTCCGCGACGCCGACTGCGAAACGCTCACGCTCAACAGCGCCGGTGAACGCGGCGCCAGCGGACCGTCCGGGCGCTGCTGGCCATGAGCGCCTGGCGCCGGCGCGGCTTCACGCTGGTGGAGCTGGCGGTCGTGCTGGCGATTGCGGCGGTGACGATGAGCGTCGCGCTGCCCGACCTGCGCCAGATAATTCGTTCGCAGCAGCTGAAGGCAGCGGTCGGCGACCTGTTCGGCGCCATCGACCTGGCCCGCACGCAGGCGATCGCGCGCGGGCGCAAGGTGATGCTGGCGCCTGCCGACGGCGCGTCGAACGACTGGAGCGGCGGCTGGGTGGTGTTCGTCGACGAGGACGGCGATCGCCGGCCCGGCGGCGCCGAGGAGGTCATCATGCGGCACGAGGCGCTGGCGCCCGGCATCGCCGTCGATGGCGCATTTTCAAGCCAACAGGGCGCGGCCTATCTTGCTTATAATAGTATGGGTCGCGGCTGTTCCGATACCAGCAGCCTGGCGGCGCGCTGGGGCACGCTGTCGCTGGCGATGGGCCAGCAGCGTCGGCGCATCAAGATCAACATGCTGGGCCGCGCCCGCATCTGCGATCCGGCCCGCGACGGCGCCAGTTGCGGCGGCGACGATCCCTGATTCACCAACCGACAAGACGACCGTGCAAATACTGAACGACACCGATGGCATGACGCTGGCGCTGGAATGGGCCGCCCGCGGCATGTTCATCACCGCGCCCAATCCACGCATCGGCTGCGTGATCGTGCGCGATGGCGCGGTGATCGGCGCCGGCCACACGCAGCCGGCCGGCAAGGCGCACGCCGAAATCGAGGCGCTGCGCGACGCCGCCGCGCGCGGCAACGACGTGCGCGGCGCCACCGCCTACGTCACGCTCGAGCCGTGCAATCACCATGGCCGCACGCCGCCGTGTTCGGACGCGCTGGTGCGCGCCGGCCTTGGCCGGGTAGTGGCGGCGATGGAAGACCCGAATCCGCTGGTGGCCGGGCAGGGCCTGGCCAAGCTGAAGGCCGCCGGCATCGAGGTCGCCTCGGGCGTGCTGGCCGAGCAGGCCTACGAAATGAACATCGGCTTTTTCTCGCGCATGCGGCGCGGCCTGCCGTGGGTGCGCCTGAAGGCGGCGGCCAGTCTCGACGGCATGACGGCGCTGCACAGCGGCGAAAGCCAGTGGATTACCGGACCGGAAGCGCGCGCCGACGGCCACGCCTGGCGCGCTCGCGCCTGCGCCATCCTGACCGGCATCGGCACCGTCAAGGCCGACGATCCGCAGCTCACCGTGCGCGGCATCGACACGCCGCGCCAGCCGCGCCGCGTGATCGTCGACAGCAAGCTTGAAATCGCGCTCGATGCGCGCGTGCTGGCCGGCGCACCCAGCTGGATCGTGGCGGCCAGCGCCAATCCGGCGAAGGAAGCGGCGCTGCGCGCGGCCGGCCACGACGTGATCATGCTGCCCAACGCCGCGGGCAAGGTCGACCTGCCGGCGCTGATGCGCGAATTGGGGCGGCGCGAGATCAACGAGGTGCACGTCGAAGCCGGCTCCAAGCTGAACGGTTCGCTGATCCGCGAGGGTTGCGTCGACGAGCTGCTGGTGTACCTGGCGCCCAGCCTGATCGGCGATGCGCAAGGCATGTTCGCCATCGGGCCGCTGCAGTCGCTGGCGCTGCGCCAGCGGCTCAAATTCCACGAGGTCAAGCAGGTCGGCGAAGACTTGCGTATCCTTGCAAGAATCGCCCATATTTAGGAAGTACGCCGCATGTTTACTGGAATCGTCGCCGCCGTAGGAAAAATCAGTTCGGTCCAACCGCTCGCTGGCGGGCTCGAAGCGGGCGTGCGGCTCGACATCGACGCCGGACCGCTGTCGCTGGACGACGTCGCGCTGGGCGACTCGATCGCCATCAACGGCGCCTGCATGACCGTGGTCGAGAAGACGGCGTCGGCGTTCAGTGTCGACGTCTCGCGCGAGAGCCTGAACTGCACCGCGGGGCTCGATGCCGTCGGTGAAGTCAACCTCGAAAAGGCGCTGACATTGGCCGAGCGCCTCGGCGGCCACCTGGTGTCGGGCCACGTCGATGGACTCGGGACGGTGCACAGGTTCGAAGCGGTCGGCGAATCGTGGGAGCTGGTGATCGACGCGCCGCGCGAGCTGGCCAAGTTCCTCGCTTTCAAAGGGTCGGTGGTGGTCAATGGCGTGTCGCTGACGGTGAACCGGGTCGAGGATATCGACGGCGGCGTGTGCCGCTTCTCGATCAACCTGATCCCGCATACGATCTCGGTCACGACGCTCAAGCACCTGCGCGCCGGCAGCCGGGTCAATCTTGAGATCGACCTGATCGCGCGATATGTCGAGCGGATGCTGTCGGTGCAGAAGGCGTAAGCGGAGCTGCCGGTGACATGAAAACGCCGCGTCTCACGCGGCGTTTTTTTGTTGGCCCCAGCACGTCATCCGCGCGAGGATGATGTGAAAACGTATGCGGCGGATTCCGTGGCGGTGGCTTCGGCTCGGTCCTACTTCTTTTCGGGGTACAGCACCAGCTGCACGTAGTTGTTCAGGTCGAAGTAGCGCCTGGCCGCTTCCTTCAGGTCGTCCGACGAAACCGCTGCCAGCCGCTGTTCGTACGTCAGGATCGAATCCGGTTCGTAGTCCTGCAGCGCCGTCAGCTTCAGGTACGACAGCCAGTAGCCGTTCTCGCGCATCGAGCGGCGGTGCGTCTGCAGCAGGTTCTGCTTGACCTTCTCGAGGTCGGCCGCGGACGGCCCCTGTTCCTTGATCTGCGCGATCTCGGCAAAGGTCGCGGCGATCACCTTGTCGACGTTGGCCGGCCCGGTCGGCAGCGACACGCCAATCGAATAGCTGCCATACGGGATTTTGCTGACGGTGCCGCCCATGCCGCCGCCATAGATCAGCGTCAGCTTCTCGCGCAGGATGTCGGTAATGCGGATGTTCATCACGTCCATCAGCACGCGAAGGCGCAGCGCCTCTTCGCGCGAGTACACGGCGTCGCCGTGGAAGGTGAGCGAGACGTGGCTCTTCGCTTCCGCGCCGGCGTACACCGCTTTTTTCACCACACCGGTCACCGGGCGCACGCCGACGTCCTTGTAGCCGATCGGCAGATCGGTGGTCGGCAGGCTGGCCAGGTAGGTGGCGATCAGCGGCCGGATCTTGGCGCTGTCGAAGCTGCCGACCACGATGAAGGTCATGCCCTTGGCGCTGCTGAAGCGCTCCTTGAAGATGGCGATGCTGCGCCCGAGGCTCAGCTTCGAAAAGTCTTCCGGCCGCGGCGGGCGGGCGATCCACGGGTTGTTGTTGTACAGGGTCGAGATCAGGGTGTCCTGGAACACTGCCTCCGGCTGCGCCATGACATTGCGCGCGCCCTCGACCTGCTTGCCGAGGAACGACTTGTACAGGTCCTCGTCACGCCGCACGCCGGTGAACCGCAGGTACAGCATCTGCAGCATGGTCTCGACGTCGGCCGTGCCTGAGCTGCCGAGGACGTTGTCGGCGTATTGACCGAGGCCGACGCTGACCGAGGCGGCTTTGCCCGCCAGGACCTTGCGCATCTCCAGCAACGACATATCGGCCAGGCCCATCGTGGTGACGACCGCGCTGGCGTAGCGCGCGTTGAGAATGTCGGCTTCGGCAAACAGCGTCTGGCCACCGAAGCGGTCGGCGCTCAGGATCACCTGGTCGTTATTGAAGTCGGTCGGTTTGAGGATCACCTTGACGCCGTTCGACAGCGTCAGCGTGGTCAGGCCAAGCGCCTTGTCCTCGACTTCGCCGACGATGCTGCCGGCGGTCGGCAGCTTGGCCATCAAGGAATCGGCGACCGGCTTTTCTTCGCGCGCGGCGAGCTTCACCTTGGCTGCAGCGCCGGTCCACGCCAGCAGCTGCGGGCCGGTGGGGGCAGGCGTTTCGGCCTTGTCCGAGCCGGAATACGCCACCAGCATCGAGGTGTCGACCGGGATCGTCTTGCGCGCGAAGCGGTTCACTTCATCGACGCCGATGCCGGGCACCAGCTCCTGCACGTAGCGGTATTCGTTTTCGATGCCGGCAATCGGTTCCTGCTGCAGGAAGTTACGGATGTATTCGGCGGCGTAGACGCGCGAGTTGGTTTTATCGCGCTCGCTGTGGGCGCGTTCCATCGTGCGCATCAGGTTCTTCTTGACGCGTTCGAGTTCCTGCGCGCTGAAGCCGAACTGGCGCGCGCGCTGGTTTTCCTGCACCAGCGCGTCGATCGCCGGCGCCGCGCCGCCCTTGCCGAGCGCCGCGTTCAGCTCATACGCTTGGTAGCGCGGGGTGATACGCGACAGCGAGCTGCTGGCGGCCATGAACGGCGGCTCGGCCTGCTGCGCCATTTCCTGCAGCCGCTGGCTCATCATCGCGGCAAACAGCGACTGGATCAGCTTTTCGCGGTAGTCGGCGAAGGTGTCGCGGTCGCGTGCTTCCAGTACCGGATAGCGGATGGTGACGGTGTTCCCTGATGCTTCCTTGTCGGTGACGACGACCGCCTCGGTGTTTGACAGGGTCGGGATGCGCACCGGCTGGCGCGCGCGCGCCCGCGGCGGATTGTTCAGGCCGGAGAAGGTCGCCTTGACCAGCTTTTCGGCGTCGGCCGGCTCGATATCGCCGACCACCACGACCGCCATCAGGTTGGGGCGGTACCAGTCGCGGTAGAAGCGCCGCACGGCGTCGTGCCTGAAGTTTTTCAGTATCGCTTCCTGGCCGATCGGCAGGCGCTGCGCGTAGCGCGAGCCGTTGAAGAACTTCGGCAGCAGCACCTTGCTCATGCGGTCATCGGCGCCCTTGCCGAGGCGCGCCTCTTCGAGCACGATGCCGCGCTCCTTGTCGATGTCGTCCGGGTTCAGGGTCATGCCCTGGGCCCAGTCCTGCAGCACCAGGAAGCCCTTGCGCACGTTCTCGCCGTTGTCGGTCGGGATGGGCAGGATGTAGACCGTCTCGTCGAAGCTGGTGTACGCATTCAGGTCGGCGCCGAACTTGACGCCGATCGACTGCAGATACGAGATCAGTTCATGCTTCTTGAAGTTGGTCGAGCCGTTGAAGGCCATGTGCTCGAGGAAGTGGGCGAGGCCCTGCTGGTCGTCGTCTTCGAGCACCGAGCCGGCCTTGATCACCAGCCGCAGTTCGAGCTTCTTCTCCGGCTTGCCGTTTTTCTGGATGTAGTAAGTGAGCCCGTTGGGCAGCTTCCCCACCTTCACTTGCGGGCCGACCGGGATCTGGTCGGACAGCTTGATGGCGGCCAGCGCCGCGGAAGGGGGCATCAGCAGGGCAGCTGCCAGGCATGCGATAGTGAGGAGATTTTTCTTGGTCATCGGGGCGGTAGAATAGGAGGGGCGCGATGGCGCATTGTACGGGCGAACGGCCGGGTTCCGAATGGTCAAGATGATTAGTCTATCAGCAATGTTTCCGGACGGCGCGACGAAATTCGCTGCCGATGCGTTGAGGTGCGGCAGCGTTTAGCCTGTGGGATGCCGCCAAATCCTTTAAAATAGCGGATTGCGCAACTCGCCCGTCCCAGAGGAATCTCATATGTCTATCTCCAGCACCGAGGAAATCGTTGCCGAACTGAGCGCCGGACGGATGGTCATCCTGGTCGATGAGGAAGACCGCGAGAACGAGGGCGACCTGGTGCTGGCCGCCGATTTCGTCACGCCCGAGGCCATCAATTTCATGGCCAAGCATGCGCGCGGCCTGATCTGCCTGACGCTGACCGAAGAGCGCTGCGACCAGCTCGACATCGGCATGATGACGTCCCGTAACGGCACCTCGTTCGGCACCAATTTCACCGTCTCGATCGAGGCGGCCGAAGGCGTCACCACCGGCATCTCGGCGGCCGACCGCGCCAAGACGGTGCAGGTGGCGGTGGCCAAGGGCGCCAAGCCGTCGGACATCGTGCAGCCCGGCCATATCTTTCCGCTCAAGGCTGTCAAGGGCGGCGTGCTGATGCGCGCCGGCCACACCGAAGCGGGCTGCGACCTGACCGAGATGGCGGGCCTGACGCCGGCGTCGGTGATCTGCGAGATCATGAACGACGACGGCACCATGGCGCGCCTGCCCGACCTGCTCGAGTTTGCCAAGGAACACAGGCTGAAGATCGGCACCATCGCCGACCTGATCCATTACCGCGGGCAGAACGAGTGCCTGGTCGAGCGCGTGGCCGAGCGCCAGGTCAACACCGAGTTCGGCGAATTCCGCCTGGTCGCTTTCCGCGACACGCCAAGCGGCTCGGCGCACCTGGCGATGGTGCACGGCGAGCTGGCGCCGAACCTGGAGTCGCTGGTGCGCGTGCACCAGCCGGTATCGATCCTCGACCTGCTGGAAAGCCGCGCCACCACCCACTCGTGGACGATGGCGTCGGCGATGCAGGCGATCAAGCAGTCGGAACGCGGCGTGATGGTGCTGCTCAATTGCGGCGAATCGGCCGACCAGCTGTTTGCCCACTTTGCCGCGCTCGACACGCCGGCGGTCAAGCCAGCCGGCCGCGCCGCCAGCATGGACTTGCGCACCTACGGCATCGGCGCCCAGATCCTGAAGGACCTTGGCGTGGGCAAGATGCAGCTGCTGGCCAGCCCGCGCAAGATGCCGTCGATGACAGGTTTCGACCTCGAAGTGACCGGATATCTCGCCAAGCCGGGCACCTGAAGCGTACCATTGATGCATTCGTCCACATAATTAACCACACATCAAGAGGCCAGCCATGACGGTAGGAACTTATGAAAGCAATTTGACCGGTAGCGGACTGCGCATCGGCATCGTGCAGGCGCGCTTCAACGCCGACGTCGGCCATGGCCTGCTGTCGTCCTGCTTGGCCGAACTCAAGCACCTGGGCGTATCGGACGAAGACGTGCTGCACGTGACCGTGCCGGGTGCGCTGGAAATTCCGCTGGTGCTGCAGAAGATGGCTGAGACGCAGCAGTTCGACGCGCTGGTGGCGCTTGGCGCGGTGATCCGCGGCGAGACGTACCACTTCGAGCTGGTGTCGAACGAGTCCGGCGCCGGCATTACCCGCATCGGCCTCGACTACGGCATGCCGATCGCCAATGCGGTGCTGACCACCGAGAATGACGAGCAGGCCGAAGCGCGGATGGAGGAGAAGGGCACCGAAGCGGCGCGCTGCGCCGTCGAGATGGCCAACCTGCTGCTGGCGCTCGAAGAGTTGCAAGCCGACGAAGATTAAAACCGGATTTCAGAACAGGTAAGTACACCATGACAGACAAGACCCCGCACGCCAACCCGAGCAAGAACCGCACGCCCCGTCACCGGGCGCGCGAGTTTGCGTTGCAGGGACTGTATCAGTGGCTGCTCAATAACGAAGACGCGACGACCGTCGTCAACAACATCCGCGCCGCGCACGGTTTCGAGAAGGCCGATGCCGATCACTTCGCGGCCTTGCTGTACGGCGCGATCAAGGATTCGGTGGCGCTGCGCGAGGCGTTCGCGCCGCTGATCGATCGCGGCGTCAAGGAGCTGTCGCCGATCGAACACGGGGTGTTGCTGCTTGGCGCGTACGAGCTGAAGAACAATCTGGAGATTCCTTACCGCGTGGTCATCAACGAGGCGGTCGAGCTGACCAAGTCGTTCGGCGGCATCGATGGGCACAAGTACGTCAACGGTGTGCTCGACAAGCTGGCGCCGAAGCTGCGCGCCGAGGAAGTGGCGGCGGATTCGCGCCGGTAGTCGACGCGCAAGCAGCATCGATGCAATGAAAAAGCCGCCGCAGTGATGCAGGCGGCTTTTGCACATGCGTGCTCAGCATGGATCCAGTAGCATGGACGTAAAAAAAAGCCACCGCAGACTGCCGGTAGCTTTTTTACGTGCGTCGCGATCGGATCAGAGGCCGGCGATGGCGTCGTTGCCTCGCTCTGGCGCCGTTGCTTCAGGCTTCGGCTGCGCCGGCGCGGCTTTGGCAACAACCTGGGCTGGCGAGTTGGTCGTCGGCACACGCTGGCCGCCGGCAACCTGCTTCAGGCGGCGATACTCAGCCAGCACCTTCGAGCCGTAGCCAGAGTCGGTCTCGAACGCGGCAGCGCCAACGTACGTTTTCAGGCCGGCCTCGATCGAACCGCCGCGGGTGACGTAGTCCTTGAGGATCAGCGCGCCGACGCGGATGTTCGCCACTGGATTGAGTGCAGCCTGCACGCCGCCCAGCTTCTGGAACTTCTCATGGTGAATCTTCGACATCACCTGCATCAGGCCCTGCGCGCCAACCGAACTCTCGGCAAACGGGTTCAGGCCCGATTCGATCGCCATCACTGCCAGGATCAGCAGCGGGTCGAGCTTGATGTCGTGCGCCGTGGTGTAGGCGGTCGATACCAGCATGTCGGCGGCGTCGCCGGCAACGCGGTAACGCTTGGCCAGCCACGTGGTGACGAACTGCTGCTGCTTCTTGTTGCCTGCCAATGCCTTGTCGGCCACGACAGGTGCCGGCGCCGCTTCAACGGCGGGGTTGGCCACAGGCTGCTCATCCATCAGGGACGCGAGCGCTGGCGCTGGTTCAGCTTGCGCAACAACCGGCGCCGGTGGCGCAAGAAACTCCGAGACCTGGTGCGCCATGTCGGGACGGGCGTACAGGACGGCCACAACTGCTACTGCGGAAAGACCAAATACGGTCAGGGTGTGCTGCGCGGTGGTCGCGAGACCACGGGCCGTTTTCGTTACGGAAGACCACGTAACAGGCTGGGCAGCCATAGTTTGGGCGAGCTTTGCTGTCGCCCCGTTGAAACGATTTATCATCGAATTCCCCTTTGTCGCGGAAAAAGCTATCCCCACGGCGCTAAAAGCGCACATCGGACACCAAATGCCGTGCATCAGAAATATCGTCCATCGCCGCTGTTGCGTGCGAATCGACGCCGTCATTGCTTGCTTGAGCTGGCCGTTCCCAGAGGTATTGGGCCAGTGGCTAAACAACTGTTTCCGGGGATAAGGCAGACGCCTCTTGGAAACACTCCTAAAATGTCATGTGGGGCCCCGACCCCGTGAATGTATGAGAACAGGCTAAAATCATGTCCTTTGGACGCGCCTATCTCATCAAGTAGGCAAATTGTAGAAGCTGGTTTATATCAAGTCAATACTAGCACGACTGATCTTTATAACTTTTAGATCTTACTTCTGATACTGCATCGCAGCAAAGTCGCATGAAATCAATCACTTATCGTGGCTATTTCAACAACTCCCTATCTGCGGAAGAAAAATTAAAAACCGATGAAATATACTGATCTGCGTGATTTTGTTTCCCAGTTGCAAGAAATTGGCGAATTAAAGCGCGTTTCCACGCCAGTTTCGCCGAATTTGGAGATGACCGAGGTGTGCGACCGCGTTTTGCGCGCTGGCGGACCGGCCTTGCTGTTCGAGCATCCCACCGGCCACGACATGCCGGTGCTGGGCAACCTGTTCGGCACGCCGCGCCGGGTCGCGCTCGGGATGGGCGCCACCGACGTCGGCGAGCTGCGCAAGATCGGCCACGTGCTGGCGCAGCTGAAGGAACCCGAGCCGCCGAAAGGCTTCAAGGACCTGATGGGGCTCGGTTCCCTGGTGAAGGCGGTGTGGGACATGTCGCCGAAGGAAGTGCGCGGCGCGCCTTGCCAGGAAATCGTCTGGGAAGGCAACGACGTCGACCTGTCGCGCCTGCCGATCCAGCACTGCTGGCCGGGCGACGCGGCGCCGCTGATCACCTGGGGGCTGGTCATTACCAAGGGGCCGAACAAGAAGCGCCAGAACCTGGGCATTTATCGCCAGCAGGTGCTCGGGCCCAACAAGGTGATCATGCGCTGGCTGGCGCACCGCGGCGGGGCGCTCGACTTCCGCGAGCACGGCATCGCCACCAAGGGGCAGCCGTATCCGGTTGCCGTCGCGCTCGGCGCCGATCCGGCCACCATCCTCGGCGCGGTGACGCCGGTGCCCGACAGCCTGTCCGAATACCAGTTCGCCGGGCTGTTGCGTGGCAGCCGGACGACGTTGGTGAA
Source organism: Massilia sp. TWR1-2-2 (assembly GCF_049897565.1). NCBI lineage: Bacteria > Pseudomonadati > Pseudomonadota > Betaproteobacteria > Burkholderiales > Oxalobacteraceae > Massilia > Massilia sp. TWR1-2-2. Next base: position 168,952 of record NZ_JAFCWM010000006.1, read on the forward strand.
AGCGATCGGCAGCGAGCTGCGCGTGCCGGCCTCGGCTGAGATCGTGCTGGAAGGGCATATCCTGGCCGATCCGAACCATCCGTCCGGCTACGAGCACGCGCTGGAAGGCCCGTTCGGCGACCATACCGGCTACTACAACGAGCAGGACAGCTTCCCGGTGTTTACGATCGAGCGCATCACGATGCGGCGCAATCCGATCTATCACTCTACGTATACAGGCAAGCCGCCGGACGAGCCCGCCGTGCTGGGGGTGGCGCTGAACGAGGTGTTCATTCCGCTGCTGCAAAAGCAGTTCAGCGAAATAATCGATTTCTACTTGCCGCCGGAAGGTTGCAGCTATCGGATGGCGGTGGTGCAGATCAAGAAGCAGTATGCCGGCCACGCCAAGCGGGTGATGTTCGGCGTCTGGAGTTTCCTGCGCCAGTTCATGTATACCAAGTTCATTGTCGTGGTCGATGAAGACGTCGACATCCGCGACTGGAAGGAAGTCATCTGGGCGATTACGACCCGGGTCGACCCCCTGCGCGACACGCTGCTGGTCGACAACACGCCGATTGACTACCTCGACTTCGCCTCGCCGGTGAGCGGCCTTGGCAGCAAGATGGGCATCGACGCCACCAACAAGTGGCCGGGCGAAACGAACCGCGAGTGGGGCACGACGATTGCGATGACGCCGGCCGTGAAGGCGCGCATCGACACCATCTGGCAAGAGCTCGGCATCTGATCTCCACCGGGGTCAGTGCCGACATTCGGACACGGCCCCATCTGTAACTGACCCCGGGGGGGGGGGGGCTCGGGAACGTCGAGCTCGTGTCCAAATGTCGGCACTGACCCCGGCGGGGCACTGAGCTCGTGTCCAAATGTCGGCACTGACACCGGCGGGGCACTGTAACGTTGGGCTCGTGTCCGAATGTCGTCACTGACCCCGGGGGGGAGGCGATGACATCGGCGTTTTGCGGGTTGTTTCCATTATCGGGCCGGTCGGTTATAATGAGCGTTGGCGGGCCCCTGCGCATCGTGGCATGGCTAACCTGGTCAGGTCGGGAACGAAGCAGCCACGGCTATTACCCATGAGTGCCGCAGATCAGGCTCGCCTCCTCATTCTTTCTCAGCGCGTTTTCGACGCGCGTCCAGTGCCGCTTTCACGCTCCCCATATCGACTGCTACAATTGCCGCCCAGGCAGCATGTTTCCCCGCTGCGCCCGCTATCTACGGTAAAATCCCAGCATGTCCTATCAAGTACTCGCCCGTAAATACCGCCCCCGCAACTTTGAAACGCTGGTCGGCCAGGAGCACGTCGTCCGTGCCTTGTCGCACGCGCTGCAAACCGGCCGCCTGCACCACGCCTATCTGTTTACAGGTACGCGCGGCGTCGGCAAGACCACGCTGTCGCGGATCCTCGCCAAGTCGCTCAATTGCATCGGCCCGGATGGCGCCGGCGGCATCACCGCCACACCCTGCGGCGTGTGCGATGCCTGCACCGCGATCGATGCCGGCCGCTTCGTCGACTATATAGAGATGGACGCGGCGTCGAACCGCGGCGTCGACGAGATGGCCCAGCTGCTCGAGCAGGCGGTGTACGCGCCGTCGAACGCGCGCTTCAAGGTCTACATGATCGATGAGGTGCACATGCTGACCAACCACGCCTTCAACTCGATGCTGAAGACGCTGGAAGAGCCGCCCGAGCACGTCAAGTTCATCCTGGCGACGACCGATCCGCAGAAGATTCCGGTCACCGTGCTGTCGCGCTGCCTTCAGTTCAACCTGAAGCAGATGCCGCCGGGGCATATCATCAGCCACCTCGACAATATTCTCGGGCAGGAGGGCATCACCTTCGAACAGCCGGCGCTGCGCCTGCTGGCGCAAGGCGCTCACGGCTCGATGCGCGACGCGCTGTCGCTGACCGACCAGGCAATTGCCTATGCCGCCGGCGAAGTGACGCTCGAAGCGGTGCAGGGCATGCTCGGCGCGCTCGACCAGTCGTACCTGGTGCGCCTGCTCGACGCGCTGCTGGCGCAGGACGGCGCCGACCTGATGGCGGTGGCCGACGAGATGGCCAGCCGCAGCCTGTCGTACAACGGCGCGCTGCAGGACCTGGGCACCTTGCTGCATCGGATCGCGCTGGCGCAATCGGTGCCGTCGGCGGTGCCGGAAGACTTGCCGGAGCTGGCCGACATCATGCGCCTGGCAACGGCTTTCGATGCGCAGGAAGTGCAATTGTTCTACCAGATCGCGGTACATGGCCGTAACGAGATCGGCCTCGCGCCGGACGAATATGCCGGCTTTACGATGACCTTGCTGCGCATGCTCGCCTTCCGTCCGGGCAACGGCGGCGCGGAAGGCGTCGCGCCGGCCGGACCGACTGTCGCGCGTCCGCCGGTGCAGCCGCGGCCAGCTCCGTCGCCGGCGCCGGCGCGCGCCGCGTCCGCGGCAGTGGCAAGCCACGCCGCGGTGACGCCGCCGCCGCCCGTTCAGCAGGCACGTCCGGCGCCGCCGCCGCCACCGGTGCAAGCCGCGCCGCCGGCGCCAACCGCAGCGCCTGCCGCCCCCGCAGCGGCGGGCGCGCCGGCAATCAATTCGGCGCGCGCCGCCATCAACGCAGCGCTTGAAGCGGCGCGCGCGGCCAGCCGCGGCCAGAACGTGTCGCCGAAGCGGCCGACGGCGATGTCGAACCAGGCTGCCGCCAACGCTGCCGCCCCGCAAGCTGCCGCGGCGCCGGCGCCTGACCCGGAGCCCGCTCCGCCACCGCCGCCCGCCGCCGCCCCGCCACCGGCAATTGCCAAGGCAGCGCCGTCCGCGCCGCCGCCACCATGGGATCAGCCTGCCGGGCAGCCAGCCGACGACGATGACGGCCCGCCATCGTGGGCCACCGAATTTTCCGACGACACCGCGCTGGCGCAGGAAGCGCCGGCGGTGGCCGCCGCACCGGCCGCCGCGCGCGCGCCGGCCGCGCCGCGCCCGGAGTACGTGATTACGCCGGTGCCGGAAATCGAATGGGACGGCAACTGGCCGGCGCTGGCGGCAACGCTGGCATTGCGCGGCGTGTCGCAGCAGCTGGCGCTGCAGAGCGAACTGCTCGAATGCACCAGCGACGGCCACCAGAGCACGTTCCGGCTGCGCGCGCCGATCGATACGCTGCGCGCCGGCGGCAATACCGAAAAGCTGACGGCCGCCATCCAGGACCGCTTCCCCAACACCCGCGTCGCCGTCGACATCGAACTCGGCCAGGTCTGGTACACCGCCAGCGTCGAGGCGCAAGCTTACCGGGAGCATCGCATGCAGCAGGCCGAGCAGACCGTCGCCGCCGACCCGTTCGTGCAGGAAATGGCGCGCCAGTTGGGCGCCTTCGTCGTGCAAGGTTCAGTGCGCCCGCCGGCCGTCGCCCCCTGAACTGAATTATTCGCCCTATTGTTTGTCTACTTTTTAGATTTCGGAGAATCCATCGTGATGAAGAACCAGCTCGCAGGCTTGATGAAGCAAGCCCAGACCATGCAGGACAACATGAAGAAGGCGCAGGAGCAGCTGGCGCTGGTCGAAGTCGAAGGCCAGTCCGGCGCCGGCCTGGTGAAAATCGTCATGACGTGCAAGAACGACGTCAAGCGCGTGTCGATCGATCCGTCGCTGCTGGCCGACGACAAGGACATGCTGGAAGACCTGGTCGCCGCCGCCTTCAACGATGCGGTGCGCAAGGCAGAAGCGACCTCGGCTGAGAAGATGAGCGGCATGACCGCCGGCATGGCGCTGCCGCCAGGCTTCAAGATGCCGTTCTGATTCACCGATGTCGAAGTCGCTCGATTTCCTGACCGAGGCGTTGCGCAGGTTGCCCGGCGTCGGCCCGAAATCGGCGCAGCGCATGGCGTTTCATTTGCTGCAGCATGACCGCGAGGGCGCGGCGATGCTGTCGCGTGCGCTCTACCAGGCGGTCGACACGGTGCACCACTGCGCCATGTGCAATACCTTCGCCGAGACCGACGTGTGCGACCTGTGCCAGGACGACGCGCGCGAGCGCACCTTGCTGTGCGTCGTCGAAACGCCGGCCGACCAGATGATGATCGAGCAGACCTTGACGTACAAGGGCCTGTACTTCGTGCTGATGGGGCGCCTGTCGCCGCTGGACGGCATCGGCCCGAAAGACATCCACCTCGAAAAATTGATCGGGCGCGCCGCCGACGGCGTCGTCGGCGAAGTGGTGCTGGCCACCAACTTCACCAACGAGGGCGAGGCGACGGCGCACTACATCAGCGAGATGCTCAAAGCGCGCGGCCTGCGCGTGTCGCGCCTGGCGCGCGGCGTGCCGGTCGGCGGCGAACTCGAATACGTCGACGCCGGCACCATCGCGCGCGCCATGCTGGACCGGCGCGCCACCTGAAAAGGCGCAGCTACTGAGCGCTGAGCCCGCCATTGCTGGCGCGCCGCGTTGCGGGGCGCTGGCCGGATCCATTTGAGTGTGCGCAAACCGCAGCTGTCATGCGCTGCTATCGTGGGCCTCACTCAAGTGGGCTCTCCCTCATGCACCTCGTCGATATCACCATGTTCTATGCTACCGAAGGTGGCGGCGTCAGCACCTATCTGAACGCCAAGGCACGCTGGCTGGCCCAGCGCAGCCGCGTTTCCCACAGCATCGTCAGCCCGAATGTCCACAGCGGCGGCGCCGCGCCGGCGCTGGTGGGAATTCCTGCCATCCCTTTTCCCGGCATTCACGGCTACCGCATGCCAACGTCCGTGGGCGCCACCGCCAATATCTTGCGCGCGCTGCAGCCGGACCTGATCGAGGCGGGCGACGCCGGTCACGGCGCCTGGGCGGCATTGCGCGTCAAACGCGAACTCGGCACGCCGGTGGTGGCCTTTTATCACTCCGACCTGCCGCGCCTGATGTTCAACCGCTTCGGCGACCTTGCCATGCGCGCCGCCCGCAGCTACCTGGCGCGGCTGTACCGCCGCTTCGACATGGTGATGGCGCCGAGCAAGCTGATGGTCCAGCAACTGAACGAGATGGGCATCGACGGCGCGGTCCACCAGCCGCTCGGCATCGACGCCGACATCTTCCGGCCGCAGCGTCGCATCGACACCTTGCGCCAGCACCTGCACCTGCCCAGCGACGCGCGCCTGCTGGTGTACGCCGGCCGCTTCACGGCAGAAAAGAAACTCGCAGTGCTGATCGACGCGGTGCGCAAGCTCGGCCGGCCGTATCACCTGGTGCTGGTCGGCGGCGGCGAAACGCTGCCGCACTATCCGCAGATCACCTACATCCCGTTCAAGCGCGACCAGCGCGCGCTGGCGCGGCTGCTGGCCAGCTGCGACGTGATGGTCCATCCCGGCGACTGCGAAACGTTCGGCCTGATCGTGCTCGAAGCGATGGCGTGCGGCTTGCCGGTGGTGGCCACCGGCGGCGGCGTTGCCGAACTGGTCGACGAGAAAACCGGCCTCGTCGTGCGCCCCGACAGCGCGGCCTGCCTGGCGGAAGGCATCGAGGCGATCTTCTGCCGCGACCTGGCAGCGCTGGGGGTCAATGCGCGGCGCAAGGCGCAGGAGCACTACGACTGGAGCCTGATCATGCCGCAGCTGCTGAACCGCTACGGTGGCCTGCTCGCCAGCCACCAGCGTGCCGAATTCGACGCCGAGCGCATCTGTGCCACTGACTGAAAGAACGCTGTGCGTGGCCATCCACGATGTCGCCCCCGACACGTGGGAAGACTGCCTGCGCCTGCACCAGGCGGTGCGCGCGGTGGCCGATATTCCGCTGACCTGGCTGGTGGTGCCGCGCTATCACGGCCGCTCGCTGCCGTCGGCGCCGATGGAGCGTGCGCTCGACGCATTGCTGGCGCAAGGCCACGAGCTGGCGCTGCACGGCTACACGCACCTCGACAGCGCACCGCCGCACGCCGGCTGGCGCAGCCGCTTCCTGCGCAACGTCTTCACGCAGGGCGAGGGCGAGTTCGCCGCCATCGGCGAGCAGGAGGCGAGGCAGCAGATCGAACTGGGCCTGGCCTGGTTTGCCGAGCGCGGCTGGGAAGTGCGCGGCTTCGTGCCGCCGGCCTGGCTGCTGGGGGAGGGCGCCTGGCGCGCGCTGCGCACGTTCTCGCTCGACTACACCACCACGATGACGCACTTTCACCTGCTGCGCGCACGCCGCTCATTGCTGGCGCCGTCGCTGGTGTACGCCGCGCGCAACCAGGCCGGACGCCTGCTGTCGCCGCCCCTGGCCGACGCAACGGCTGCGGCGATGAAGCCCGCGCCCTTAGTGCGCCTGGGCCTGCATCCGCGCGACGCCCACTATCCGGCGCTGCTGCGGCATGCGCAGCGCCTGGTCGAGCGCCTGCTGGCCGAGCGGCGCCCGCGCACGAAGGCGGACTTCGCGGCGGCATGGGCCGCTGTGCCGGCCAGTGCCGCCATCACCAGTACGGACCCCACAGGCCGCCGCCGCCCCAGTGCGAACGCCCGAAGCCCCCATACACGCGGGTCGGATAACCATAGCGGGTGATGTCGTCCTTGGTGCTGAGCTGCAGCACGCAGTTGCGCCATGGGTCCGACTGCGGCTGGTAGCCGAGCCTGGCGCACGCGGGACCATATTCGACGATGATGCGGTCCATGTCCGCCTGCATGCGGGCGGCGCGCTGCTGTGGAGTGGTGCAGCCGGCGAGCAGGAGCGCGCTGGCCGCAACGATCATGAGCTGTCGCATATCGATTCCTTTCAAGGTGCAGCGCACGCCTGGCGGCAGAGCGCTAGATTTGAGCTTAGGAGCGAGCCCTTCGCGATGCCTGATCCAGGTCAATCGGGCCGAAGAAAACCGGTGGCAGCGTCGGCGCCGAAATTGTTCCGGAGTTGGTGTTTTTCTGGCACCATTCCCCCAAACATGGATAACGAGGGGAATCGATGCGACGAGGCGCGATCAAGAGCTGGTCGGTACGGATAGTGTTTTTACTGCTGGCCTTGCTGGCGCTGGTGTTGCTCGGCGCGTGGCTGTATCTGCGCGCCAGCCTGCCACAGCTCGACGGCGCGCGCCGCGTCGCCGGCCTGAACGCTGCCGTGACGGTGACGCGCGACGATCATGGCGTGCCGCTGATTGCCGGAAGCAACCGGCACGACGTCGCTTACGCCACTGGCTTTATCCATGCGCAAGACCGCTTTTTCCAGATGGATCTGCTACGCCGGGTCGGCGCCGGCGAGCTGGCCGAGCTGTTCGGGCCGAAGGCGGTGCCGGTCGACACGGTTCGCAGGAAGCATCGCTTCCGCGCGCGCGCCGAGGCGTTGCTCAAATCGATGCCGGCCGACGACCGCCAGTTCATCGAGCGTTACGTGGCCGGCATCAACGACGGCCTGAACGCGCTTGGCGCCAGGCCGTTCGAGTATGCGCTGACCGGCACCGCGCCGCGGCCGTGGAGCGCCGCCGATTCGCTGCTGGTAGTGTGGGCGATGTTCTTCGATTTGCAGGGCATGCAGGAGCCGCGCGAACTGGCGCGCGGCTGGATCGCCGACCACACCGATGACGCCCAGCGCGCCTTCTTGCTGCCCGAGTCGACCGAGTGGGATGCGCCGCTCGACCAGGCTGCGGTGGCGGCATCGCGCCCGCCGATACCGCCGGCGGCGCCAGGCTGGTGGGGGCCGCGCCGCAAGGTTGGCGCGCTACTGCGCACCGCATCGGCCGACTTCGTCGATTCCGTCGGCAGCAACAACTGGGCCGTCGCCGGCAGCCGCAGCCGGGACGGCGGCGCCATCGTATCGGACGACATGCATCTCGGCCTGCAGCTGCCGACAACCTGGTATCGCCTGGCGCTGCAGTTCGCGGACGCGCAGGGCAAGCCTCGCCGCATGGTGGGCATTACCTTGCCCGGCTCGCCGCCGGTGATCACGGTCGGCAGCAATGGCCACGTGGCCTGGGGCTATACCAACAGCTACGGCGACTTCCTCGACCTGGTCGCGCTCGAAGCCGATCCGGCCAACGCGGCGCGCGTGCGCACGCCGAATGGCTGGGAGACGCTGGCCAGCATCGAAGAGACGATCCTCGTCAAGGGCGCGCCGGCGCGAAAAATCATCGTGCGCGAAAGTTCGCTCGGACCAGTGCGCGAGGCCGGCGGGCGCACTTATGCGATCCACTGGATCGCGCATTTGCCCGCCTCGCTCAACCTCAATCACCGCAAGCTCGAGACGATCGACACGCTCGATGAAGCGCTCACCGTCGCGGCGACGATCGGCATCCCGGCGCAAAATTTTATCGCCGGCGACGACAAGGGCAACATCGGCTGGACCATCACGGGCATGCTGCCGCACCGCACACAGGACGCGGGCATCGCCAGCTTTCCGATCGCAGCCGGCGGCGCGGCGACGACATGGGACGCGCCGCTGGCGCCGGCCGAGTATCCGCGGTTGATGAATCCTGCCGACGGCCAGCTGTCGACCGCCAACAGCCGTCAGCTGATGGGCCTTGGCGCGAGCGTCATCGGCGACGGCGGCTTCGACATCGGCGCGCGCAACCAGCAGGTGCGCGACGGCTTGCGCGCGCTCGGGCCGAAGGTCGACGTCAAGGCGGTGTATGGCGTCGCGCTCGACGACCGGGCAATCTTCATGGCCGGCTGGCGCACGCGCGCCATCGCCGTGCTCGACACCGCCGCGGTAAAGGACAAGCCGCAGCGCGCCGAATTTTTACGCTTGCTGCACAGCGGCTGGAGTGGGCGCGCCAGCGTCGACTCGACCGGCTACCGGCTCGCGCGCGGCTTCATGTGGGCGCTGCACGACCAGCTGTTCGATGCGGCCAACGGCGCGATGGCGGAAGTCGACGACAAGGCGACGATGCAGGCGGCCAGCACGCGCTGGCCGGTGGTGGTGGCGCGCCTGCTCGACGAGCGCCCGGCCGGCTGGTTGCCGGCCGCGTATCCCGACTGGCGCGCGCTGCAGCTGGCGGCGATCGATCAGGTGATCGCCGAGCTGACGCGCGACGGCGCGCCGCTGGCCTCGGCGACCTGGGGCGCGCGCAACACGGCCGCAGTGGCGCATCCGATCAGCATGGCGGCGCCGGCGCTGCGGCACTGGCTGTCGGCGCCGCCCGACCAGCTGGCGGGCGACTCGAACATGCCGCGCGTTGCAGGCCGCGCTTTCGGCCAGTCGCAGCGGATGACGGTCACGCCGGGCAAGGAGGAGCAGGGAATCTTCAACATGCCGGGCGGGCAGAGCGGGCATCCGCTGTCGCCGTTTTTCCTGCGCGGGCACGCCGAGTGGGTGGCCGGGACGGCGGGGCGGCTGCTGCCTGGCCCGGCGCTCCACACGCTGCGCTTCGAGAAGTGAATAGAACCACAAGCCATAACACCGTGGGCGGGGATTCAAACTCGAAGAATCAATCAGACAGTTCTGACTTAGTCGGTGCCGGCTCGGGGCAGGGCTGCAGCAGCATCTGCGTGATCGCCTCGTGGGGCGACGGGTGGCCCAGGAAGAAGCCCTGCACCAGGTCGCAGCCGTACTCCTGCAGCAGCCCGAGTTGCGCGTCGGTCTCGACGCCTTCGGCCACCACCACCATCTTCAGGCCGTGCGCCATGGCGATGATGGCGCGCGTGATGGCGGCGTTCTCGGAGTCCTGCGGCAGCCCGCTGATGAAGCTCTTGTCGATCTTTAGCGCCCGCACGTCGAAGCGCTTCAGGTAGTTCATCGACGAATAGCCGGTGCCGAAGTCGTCGATCGACAGGTGCACGCCGATCCCGCGCAACTGCTCGAGCGTGGCCATGGTCGCGCGCGCGTCATCCATCAGCGTGCCTTCGGTCAGTTCGAGTTCGAGCAGCCGCGGGTCGAGCCCCGTGTCGTGCAGCGCCGACACCACGATCTGCGTCAGGTTCTCGTCCTTGAACTGCTTGGCCGACAGGTTCACCGCCATCCGCAGCGGCCGCTTGGCCACGCGCTGCCATGCCCTGGCCTGGTTGCACGCGGTGCGCAGCACCCATTCGCCGATCGGCACGATCAAGCCGGTTTCTTCGGCCAGCGGGATGAATTCGGTCGGCGAGATGATGCCGCGCTCGGGATGGCGCCAGCGCACCAGCGCTTCGACGCCAACGATGTCGCCGCTGCGCACTTCGATCTGCGGCTGGTACAACAGGTACAGCTCTTCGTTCTTGAGCGCCTTGCGCAGGCCCACTTCGAGCTTCACGTGGCTCATGATCTGCATCGTCAGCGATGAGCTGTACAGCTTCGCGTTGTTCTTGCCGCAGTTCTTGGCGTGATACATCGCGGTGTCGGCAAACTTGAGCAGCGAATTGCAGTCGTCGCCGTCCTCCGGGAACAGCGAGATGCCGATGCTGGCAGTGACGAAAATCTCGTTGCCCTCGATGAGGAACGGCCGGCGCATCGCTTCCTTGACGCGGTGCGCCACGGCGAGCGCGTTCTCGACCCGTTCGAGGTCCGGGATCAGGATCGTGAATTCGTCGCCGCCCAGGCGCGCCAGGTTGTGTGACTGGTCTCCGCGCGACACCAGGTCGCTCGGCCGGGTCGTTTCGCGCAGGCGCTCCGAGACGATCTTGAGCAGGTGGTCGCCAACGTTGTGGCCGAGCGTGTCGTTGATGCGCTTGAAGGCGTCGAGGTCCATGAACAGCACCGCGAACTTCTTGTTGCCGACCTTAGAGCGATGCAGTTCGCGTTCCAGCGTTTCGAGGAAGGCCTGGCGGTTCGGGATGCCGGTCAGGCTGTCGCAGTAGGCCAGCCGGCGGATCTGTTCTTCCGTGCGTTTGCGCTCGCTGATGTCGCGCACCAGGCCAAGCACTTCGCTGGCGCCGGTGGCGACCAGGCGCGCTTCGTAATGATGGATGACGCCGAAGCGCACCAGTTCGTAGTCGACCGAGCGCACGTGCAGCGTATCGAGCACGCCGCGCATCTGTTCGAGCAGGCGGTCGGCGATGTCGCGCGGGAGCACCTCGGTGATGTGCTTGCCGACGCAGGTCTCGACCGGGAGGGCGGCGATCGCGTCGTGGCCGTGCATCTCGTTGCCCGGCTCGTAATCGAGGTAGAAGCCGTCGCGATTGAGGCGGAAGAAGGTGTCGGGGATCGCCGCCAGCACCGCGCGGTTGTGGGCGTCGGCCATGCGCAGTCGCACGATGGCGTCGGAGGCGCGCAGCACGTACAGCACGCGGTGGCCGAGGATCGGCCAGTTGATCGGCTTCGACACGAAGTCGGTGGCGCCGGCTTCGTAGGCGCTGGTGACCGCTTCGATGTCGTCGCCGCCGGTGACCATGATGATCGGCACCGGCGCGCCGGTTTCGATGCGGCGAATCTCGCGGCAGGCCGAGAAGCCGTCCATGTTTGGCATCTCGACGTCGAGCAGGATCAGGTCCGGCGCCATGCTCTGGAAGTAGGCGACGGCCTGCTCGCCGTCTTCCGCTTCGATGCCGTCAAGGCCGACCTGGCCGAGCATTTCGAGCATCAGCAATCGCATCACCGGATCGTCGTCGGCAACCAGGACGACGCCGCGCTTGTTGGGGGTTGGAGAGACCATGTCAAGTTTCCTTCTCTAGGATGGCACTGAGCGAATCCCGGACTGCCTGGAATTCGTGCTCCATGTCGGTGAGGATGCCGGATGCGCCTTCAGTGCTGTCGGTGCGGCCGAGGTTCTCCATTTCCTTGCACATCTGCGCCAGCGCCTCGGCGCCGACGTTCGCGCTGCTCGACTTGAGGCTGTGCGCGACCTTGCGCAGGCTGCCGGTATCGAGCCCGGCGATGGCCTGGCGCAGCGTCTTCAGGTGCTGCGGCGTGTCGCCGACGTAGGCGGCGACGACGCGCTGCACCAGGGCGCCGCCGCGGTCGTGCGACAGTGCGCGGATGTTTTCGAGCGCGTGCATGTTGATGACGTCGCGCTGCAACAGTTCACGCGTGGCCGCCGGCAGCTTCGGGCGCTGCTCGCTGTGGTGCACCCTGGCCACCAGCGGGGCAACCGCGGCAGCCGGGCGCGGATCGGTGCGGCGCACGTTCGGCACCACCAGCGGCGTGAGGGGCGGCGCCATGGCCTGCACGGCGCGCTCGCCGTCATGGCCGGCGGCGGCCAGCGGCAGCGCGATCCAGCGGCTCATCACGGCGGCCAGCTGCTGCTGCGTGAATGGTTTGCTGAGGTAGTCGTCCATGCCGGCGGCCAGGCACGATTCGCGGTCGCCCTGCAGCGCGTTGGCGGTGATGGCGATGATCGGCAGGCTGCGCGAACGGCCGTTCTCGCGCTCATGGCGGCGGATCGCGGAGGTGGCGGCAAAGCCGTCCATCACCGGCATCTGGCAGTCCATCAGCACGGCGTCGTATTTACCGGCCTGCACCGCCTGCAGCGCTGCTTCGCCATTGCGCGCGCACGTCACTTCGAGGCCGAGGCTGTCGAGCATCGCGGTGGCCACTTCGACGTTGACCGGGTTGTCTTCGGCCAGCAGCACCTTGCGCAGGCGCGCCGGGCCGCCGACAGGCTGGCGCACCGGCGGCGGCGGCTCGGCCAGCGGCGCGGCGACGACAGCTGCCTTGCGCTGGCGCGCGGCGACGCATTCGAACAGGTCGCCGGCGCGCACCGGCTTGATCAGCTGGTAGGCCACGCCGGCTTCGCGCCGCTGCACCGGATCGGCCGCCAGGCGGTCGGCACTGACCAGCAGCAATCGGGTGGCGCGGGTGGCGGGATCGGCCTTGATGGCGGCGGCAACGGACAGGCCGCTGGTGCGCTCGAGGTCCATGTCGAGGATGGCGACGTCGTACGGGCGCCCGGTTGCGGCGGCCGCGGCCAGGCGCTCCGGCACTTCCATCGAGGAGCCGACGCAATCGCACACGACGTTCCACGCCAGCATCTGGCGTTCGAGTTCTGCGCGGCTGCTTTCGTGTTCGTCGACGATCAAAACGCGCAGTCCTTCGATGGTGGTTAGCGAAAATCCGGGCTCGTCGGGGTCAACGCGGCGCTTGTCGAAACTTACCGTGAACCAGAAAATGGAACCTTGCGTTAAGGCATTGTCGACCCCGATTTTGCCGCCCATCAACTCGACCAGCTGCTTCGAGATCGCCAGGCCCAGGCCGGTGCCGCCGTACTTGCGGGTGGTCGAGCCATCGGCTTGCGAGAACGCTTCGAAGATGCGCCCGCGTGCTTCGCGCGAGACGCCGATGCCGGTGTCGTGCACCTCGAAGCGCAGCGCCACCGACTGCGGGTCTTCGCGCGTGACTTGTACCTTGGCGAGGATGCGGCCGTGGTCGGTGAACTTGATGGCGTTGCCGAGCAGGTTGGCCATGATCTGGCGCAACCGGTTCGGGTCGCCGCAAATCGAGATCGGGATGTTGTTGGCGATGTCGAAGTCGAGTCCGATACCCTTGTTCTGCGCCTGCGGCGTGTAGACGTTGTTGATGTCGTCGAGCAGGTCCCACAGGTTGAAGTTGATGTATTCGACCGACAGCTTGCCGGCCTCGATCTTGGAAAAGTCGAGGATGTCGTTGATGATCACAAGCAGGTGTTCGCCGGAACTTTTGACCAGCTTGGTGAACTTGCGCTGAGTGTCGGTCAGGCTGGTGCCGAGCAGCATTTCCGTCATGCCGAGCACGCCGTTCATCGGCGTGCGGATCTCGTGGCTCATGGTGGCCAGGAATGCGCTCTTGGCGGTGCTGGCCGCTTCGGCGGCGTTCTTGGCCTTTTCCAGCTGCTCGGTGCGCACGCTGACTTGGCGCTCGAGCTCGTCGCGATGGTGGGTCAGGGCGGCGCCGCGGCCTTCGATTTGCGCCAGCATGTCGTTGAAGCTGTCGATCAGGGTGCCCAGTTCGTCGGTGCGTTCGTGCGCGATGCGCAAGGTGTAGTTCTGGCTGGCCGACACTTTCTGCGCCGCGTTGATCAGCTTGGTCACCGGATCGGCGATGCTGCTCTTGAAGCGCGTCGCCAGCAGCAGCGCCACCGTCAGCGAGCCGCCCATCGCAGCGGCGATCACGCCCAGGCTCTTGAGGATGTCGAGCCACATGTTGGTCAGATCCGCTTCGATCATGACGATGCCGACCGCATGCTCGCTGCCGGTGACGGGCCGGTACAGGCGCATCCGCGTGCTCCAGAACACGCTGCCGTCGGCGTTGGCCTGGGCGAGCGCTTCCTCGCTCAGGCCGACCGGTTCGACGTTCTCGAATGCCTCGTCGGCCCGGCCCGGCGCGACGTAGCGGGCGAACACCTTGCCGTTGCGGTCGAACAAGGTGGCGTTCGATATTTCTTCCTTCGCCTTCAGCGCCGACAAGGTGGCCTGCGCCGAATTGCGGTCGTTGAACACGAGTGCATCGACGCTGTTGGTGCCGATCACGCCGGCGAACGACGACAGTTGCATGCCCTCGTCCTTGCGGTGATTTAGCACCGACGTCACGGCGAAGGCGATGAAGACGAATATCAAGGCCGTGCCAGTAGACAGGAACGAAATGATCGTCAGTTTCTGGTTGAGGCTGGAGCGCTCAAAATTTAGCATGGGGCCCACCTGTTGGGCGAACGTTAAGGGATGGGCGATTCGCCCTACAGGGGATTGCAATTCCGGCAGGAAAAATATACGGGTAAAGAATCTCGACACACTTGACGTGTCGCAAATGAGACGGGTCCCCGTGGAAACAGATAGGTTTTTCTGCGGAAATACGTGGTAGGAAAACCGGAAGGGCGGATCGGATAATGCCCGACGTGCAGGCGAGAGAAGGTGCGCCGGCACTAGCTGGGGTACATACTGAGCGAACTGTGCGGCACTGGATGCTCAGTATGGATCCGCGCCAAAAAGCGCCAGCGCGACCCAGCCAAGCTGGCTTTGCAGACGTTTGATCGTTGACTCCTCCAAGGGGTTGACGACCACCTTTTGAGTTAGACCCGGCAAGCTCCTTTGATATCCGAGCGTCGGGTGCGAAAGAATCTCACTTTGTGTCCGCACGGCAATAAAACGGTTGCTATTGCTCAGTTGCTGAACTAGTATCAATGCTATTTCATGGCGTAAAGACGAAAGATGGCCGCTCCGGAGTTCCCACAGATACCGCTGGTCGACATGCGCGCCGCGGCCAACACGGGCAACCAGTGGGTGGCGGTGACTTTGCGCGTCGATGGCGCCGGCGTCGCCGACCCGGCTGACGTCACCGCTGCGTGGCACGCCGTGTTCGCCAGTCCCGACTTGCTGGCCGCCGTCGCGCCGCTCGACTGCGTCGTCTTTGTGGCCAACCCCGGCATCCTGACCGCCGCGCTGCTCGACCTGATGCCGCCCAACCGCGTGGTGTTCGCCATCGACGCCGATGCGCTGTCCGACGAAGGCGCGCCAGGGCACATCAGCGCGCTGCACGATGAAGGCTACCGGATCCTGATCGACGGCGCCGTGCCGGCCGGCTTCGCGCCGCCGCCGATGTTGCGCGCCGTTTCGCTCGACTGCACCGACCGCATGTTCTCGCCTGGCACGCTGTCGGCCCTGTTCGGTCCGCACCTTGCGCGCGCCGTGAACACCGGCGCCCAGCGCGAACAATGCGAGCGGGCAGGCTTCTCGTGGTTCAGCGGCAGCTACCCGATTCATCCGGAAGCGTCGGACACGCCGGACGATGGCAGCTCCCGCAAGCGCCTGCTCAGCCTGCTCGGCCTGCTGGCGGCGGACGCCGAGACGCATGCACTCGAAACGTTGCTCAAGCAAGATCCGGCGCTGTGCTTCCAGCTGCTCAAGCTGGTCAATTCCGCCGCCTTCGCGATCAGCACGCCGATCACCAGCTTTAGCCAGGCGATCGGACTGCTCGGCCGGCGCCAGCTGCAGCGCTGGCTGCAACTGTTGCTGTACGCGCGCCAGCGTGAAGACGGCCTCGCCAATCCGCTGCTGCCGGTTGCCGCGTTGCGCGCCGCCCAGATGGAGTCGCTATGCAAGCAGGGCGGCGGCGATCGCAATGAGCAAGACCTGGCGTTCGTCGTCGGCGTGTTCTCGCTGCTCGATGTGCTGCTGGGAATGCCGATGGACGAAATCGTCGGCGCGCTGAACCTGCCGCCGGCCGCCGCCGCCGCGCTGACCGAACGCAGCGGCGCGCTGGGCCGGCAGCTGCGGCTGGTCGAAACAGATGCGCCATCGCAAGACATGCTGCGCGAAGCGGACGTGACGCCGTTGCAGTGGTGGAACAGCCAGCTGCACGCGCATCACTGGGCGATCCAGGTCAGCCGGAACTTATAGATGCTTGTGCACCTCGCCTCCGACTTCATCGCCTGCAGCGGCGCCTTGTGCGACGCGGTGCTGAGGTTGCGCGGCAAGGTTCTGCACGAAGAACTCGGCCGTATCGCGCGGTGCCTCTTGGCCAGCCCGTACGGCGTGTTCGCACCGGCCAATAACGTCGGCATCGCGGAGGTCGAGGCCTTGCCGGCCGAAGTCGGACAATTGTGCCAGGAAGTTGCCAGCGACGGCAATTATTTCGGCCTCTACACCGTCTTTGGCCGCAGCAGTTTCAGCGACCACGACCGCAATCTGCTGGCCAGCCTGGCCAAGCTGACCGCCAGCCTGCTGCAAGTGCATTCGCTGGCGCAGCGCTCCACGCATGCTTACGTGCAGGTCGAGGCGCAGCTTGCGCATCAGCTGCAGATTCTCGACCAGATCCAGGAATCGGTGCTCACGCTCGACCAGATGGGCTACATCACCAGCTGGAACAAGGGCGCCGAGCGCTTGTTCGGCTACAGCGACGTCGAAGCGATCGGCAACCACATCCTGTTCTTATATGTGGACGAAGAGGCCGGCCACGACGCCGGCTTTGCCGATGCGCACGGACGCATGATGGAAGTGCGCCGCCGCAAGAAATCCGGCGAAGTGTTCTGGGCCAGCATGACGCTGACGCCGCTGTGCGACGGCGCCGAGCAGCCGGTGGGCCTGATCGCCTACCTCAGCGACATCACCGAACGCAAGCAGGCCGAAGAGCGGCTGCATCACCTGGCCTATTACGACGCGCTGACCAGCCTGCCGAACCGCACGCTGCTGACCAAGCTGATCGACCAGGCGCTGATGGCGGCGCAGCGCAACTCGACGACCGGATGCGTGCTGTTTATCGACCTGAACCGCTTCAAGTGGATCAACGACACGCTGGGCCGGCGCATTGGCGACGAACTGCTGCGCCAGGTATCGCTGCGTTTCCGCGCGACGCTGCGCGATGAAGACATCGTCGCGCGCCTGTCCGGCGACGAATTCGTCGTCGGCCTGTTCGACATCCGCCAGCACTTTGAGGCGACGACGGTGGCGCAGAAGCTGCAGGCGTCGCTGCTCGAGCCGTTCCTGATCGAGGGCCACGACCTGCGGGTGGGCGCCAGCATCGGCATCAGTGTCTATCCGCAAGACGGCGGCGACGCCGAAACCTTGCTGCGGCTGGCCGACATCGCGATGGCGCGCGCCAAGCAGAGCCACGACGGCCTGGACGACAGCGTGGCCTTCTACAGCCTCGACATGAACCAGGGCATGCACGAGCGCATGCGCATCGAATCGGGCCTGCGGCACGCGCTCGGCCATGGCGAGCTGCTGCTGTATTACCAGCCGAAGTTCCAGATCGAAGGCAATCGACTCGTCGGCGCCGAGGCACTGGTGCGCTGGCTGCACCCCGAGCGCGGACTGATACCGCCGGCCGACTTCATCCCGCTGGCCGAAACCACCGGGCTGATCGTGCAAGTGGGCGAGTGGGTGCTGGAAGCGGCGTGCGCGCAGGCGGCGATCTGGCAGAGTGCCGGCGTGCCGCCGCTGCGCATCGCGATCAATGTATCGGCGCGCGAATTTACGGCCACCTTGCCGGGCCGGCTGGGGGCGACGCTGGCGCGCTACGGGCTGGATCCGTGCTGGCTGGAACTGGAGATCACCGAAAGCGCGCTGATGCACGACATCGAGCGCGTGATCGACATCATGGGGCAGATCAACGCGCTGGGCGTGACCTTGTCGCTGGACGATTTTGGCACCGGGTATTCGAGCTTGTCGTACCTGAAGCGGTTCCCGATTCATACGCTGAAGATCGACCGCTCGTTCACTACCGGGCTGCCGGGCGACGCCAGCGGCTGCGCGATTGCGACGACCATCATCAGCATCGGGCAGCAGCTCAAGCACAAGGTGATCGCGGAGGGCGTGGAGACGGTGGAGCAGCTGGAGTTCCTGCGTGCATCGGGCTGCGATGAAGTGCAGGGATACTTGTTCTCGCGGCCGCTGCCGGCCGACGCGTTCGAGACGGCGCTGCGGGAGAACTGGCTGCTGGTCTGAGAGGCGAGGGCGCTTGGCGTCGCTATCGGCGGGGGGATGATTTATGTATAATGCGGGTCTGCAGGAAGCGTGGCCGAGCGGTTGAAGGCACCAGTCTTGAAAACTGGCGACGGTGTGAGCCGTTCGTGAGTTCGAATCTCACCGCTTCCGCCAGCTCATCAGTAAGCTCCCCAAACGGGAGCTTTTCCCAGCCTGCCGAACAAGGCCGAAGCGGCCCGTCGAGGCGTCTTGCTCGAGAAGCGTATCATCGAACGCTGGTGTGGGCGGAGTACTGCATGGTTCGAGTCGTATCTACTGATTGAACTTCCACGAGTAATTTCTGTTCATATATCACTTGCAGGCCCGTCCCAGCTTTGGATTTTTAGTCATCGTTCGACCTTACAACCCACTCATTTTTTCATCGCCCGGGCCGGCTTGGCTGCCTTCGCAGGTGCTGCCTTTTTCCGATTGGCTGGTACATCCATTTCGCCTGGATCCAAAAAAAGTAGCGTATCAACGTAAGATATAATGCGACTCAGATAATCCGGCGAGATTGCCTGCATCATTGCCAGCGAGCGCAGTACCAGCATGTGGGAATTGATCGGCCCGGCATTTATCGGCGCCTGTTTCATGGCCAGAGCCAGCTGTTTGTCGACGCTCAGTCTGGCCCAGGTAGCGCGTGATTCGCGCACTGTCTTCAGCTCGAGGGTGGAGGAGCCGTTTGCGGTCGAGTGCGATGTTGCATGTTGTACGGGCGGATGCCCCGGTGCACCGGTCAAGGCCGGTTCAAGTTGCGATACCAACTCATTCAATGCTGCACATTGCTCGCGTGCTTCCAGCGTGGCTAGAAAGTACCGTAAACCTCTGAAATCGTTGCCGGCGAACAGCCGCTGCAACTCGGTGTCGGCCTGTGGATGCTTCTCGCAAGCAGTAGCATGCAGTCTGGCCGCGGCAGCGCGCGCCTGCTCGAATCGCTCGGCAAATACGGCCAGCGCCTGCGCGAGCTTCGCCTCCAGCATGTGCCGCACGCTCCCGTTGTGTGCCGCAGCACGCCGCGCCAGGGTTTCGAGATAGTGCCACCCTGCAGCATCAAACCGTTCTCCGCCCTGATTCCTCATGCTCGCAAGCAGGATATCAATGTTCGATTGCGGTACCGCCTGCGCCGAATCCGAGGCCGGTATACCAACGT
The DNA here is from genome assembly GCF_049897565.1 of Massilia sp. TWR1-2-2. NCBI lineage: Bacteria > Pseudomonadati > Pseudomonadota > Betaproteobacteria > Burkholderiales > Oxalobacteraceae > Massilia > Massilia sp. TWR1-2-2. The sequence continues at coordinate 188,285 of NZ_JAFCWM010000006.1, forward strand.
CACCCATTGGAAGGCGCTTTGGCAGAAGAAGACTTGGGCACCGGCGCCATCTCCACCCGCCGATTCTGCGCGCGCGCCGTGTCATCGGTGTTCGGTTTTACCGGCTGCTCAGAACCGAATGCGGCGGCAAACACCATCGACGAAGGCATTCCTTGCTCGACCAGCGTGCGCGTTACCGTTAGCGCACGCTGCGCCGACAGTTCCCAGTTGTCCGCAAACGGGCCGTTGCGGATGGCCTTGTCGTCGGTAAAGCCACTGACCATCAACATCTCGTCGCGTGAGGCGAGGTAGGCGCGCAGCGGCACTACCAGGCTGTTGAGCAACTGGCGGCCATCCGGCTGCAATTTGTCCGAATTTTGCGCGAACAGAACCTGGCCACTGATGCCGATGCGGCCATTGTTCAGGGTAATGCGGCCGCTCGCCAGCGGAACCGCCAAGGCCTTCTCCAGCGTCATGCGGCGCTGTTCCTCTGCATGACGTTTCTTCACTTCTTGCTGCAGGCTCGAGCTCAGTTCCATCTGCACGCCAACCACTGCCACCAGCAGCAGCACGAATGCGCCCAGCAGGCCGGACATCAGGTCGCCAAAGACGGCCCAGACTGGCGCGCTATGTTCGGATGCGTCCATGTCTTCCATTATCTGCCTTCGTCCGCCAGCATTGCAGGCAGCTGGCGCAGCTCTTCGATGATCACCTTTTGTGAACTCATGGAGAGGTCGATGATCTCACGCGCCTGTGCCACGTAGTAGGCCAGTTGCCCGTCACTGCGCGTCATGGATTTGTCCAGGGCGACCTCGATGCGGTCGAGGTTGGAAGCGAGTTTTTCATTCGCTGCATTGAAGGAGTGTACCGCTACGCCGAAGGCGGCCGCCAGGCTGGCCACATCCACCGCGCTGCTGGTAACACTGGCGGCAATCTCGGAAAGCTTGCCTGATTCGCTGGCAATGTCCGCGGAGAACGCGATGCTGGCTTCGTCGAGTTTGACGGACGACGACGCCACAAGCGAGTCGATCACCGCGCGCTGTTCGTGAGAAGCATGGTTGATGACGTCCAGCAACGCGTTCAGGGTTTCCATGATGCGGCTGCGTTCTTCCAGCAGAGCATTGTCGCGCGCAACGCTATGGGAGATCTCCTGGCGCATTTGGCCGATCACCTCGGCGGCTGCGCGCGGCGCCTCGGCGGCGGTTTCGATCAGGCGCTTGATCGGCTCTTCCAATGCAGTGCCCAATGTTGCCAGATGCGTGGTGACGGCGGCCTGCAGGTCACCCAAGTGCGCCACCGCCGCGGCGCCACGCGCGGCCTCCTGATCGCGCAGCGCGCCTAGTTCGGTCTGCAGCATGCCGGCCAGCTGGTCCATGCGCTGGCGATGCTGGTCCAGCCACTGCGCTTCAGTGGCGATGCGCGAGCGAATCAAGTCTTCGGCCGTTGTGATCAGGCTTGTCGTTTGAGCCAGCGATGTACCCAATCCGGCCTGGGTTTGGTCGGCAAGCTCCCGCACGGCGTGCGTGACGGCGGTGCAGATTTCGCGCTGTTGGGTAAGCAACTGCGCGCCGCTTTCACGCAATTCGCGCGTGAGCGTTGCCACTATTGCTTCCAGCGACTGTGACATGGCCTGCTGTCGCTGCTCATCATGCGCGGCCTGCCCGGCCTGCAGGTTGGCATGGGCGTCGCCTACTTTTTCGACCAGTGCGGCTGCGCGCTGGTCGAATGAAGCGCTGAACGCTTCCAGGGAACGCCCCATATCGGTGGTGAGGCTGCGATTGGCTTGCTGCTGGCTGTCGAGCGCGTCGCCTACTTTTGCGACCATTGCGCCTGCGCGCTGGTCGAACGAGGCGCTGAACGCTTCCAGGGAACGCCCCATATCGGTGGTGAGGCTGCGATTGGCTTGCTCCTGGCTGTCGAGCGCGTCGCCTACCTTTGCGACCATTGCGCCTGCGCGCTGGTCGAATGAGGCGCTGAACGCTTCCAGGGAATGCCCCATATCGGTGGTGAGACTGCGATTGGCTTGCTGCTGGCTGTCGAGCGCGTCGCCTACCTTTTCGACCATTGCGCCTGCGCGCTGGTCGAATGAGGCGCTGAACGCTTCCAGGGAACGCCCCATATCGGTGGTGAGGCTGCGATTGGCTTGCTGCTGGCTGTCGAGCGCGGCGCTCCACGTCTGTGTGACGCTGGCGGTGGCGACGCCGAAGCGATCGGCCAGGCCGTCGAGCTGTTGCTGCACGGTGGCGGCGGTGCGTTCATGCATTGCCGTCGTTTCCTTCGCAATGCCGTGCATCGTTGCTTCAAATATTGGCTTGATGCTCTCGCCGGCCGCCTGCGCGCTGTCGGCCAGGCTTTCGCGCAGCGATTTGTCGACCGAACGTGCCAGCTCTGTGTAAGCCTCGCTTGCACGGCTGTGGAACTGTTCCTGATTGCCGAGCAGGCGTTGGTTGAGCTGTCCGCTCATCGCTTCGATTTGCAGCATCATTGCTTGCAGCTTGTCTACCACCTGCGGCATGGCCTCGGACTGCACCTGCAGCGCCCGGAAGGTTTGCTCGCGCTGGCGGGCGTGCGAGAAGCCGCTCAGCACTGTGGCGGCCTTGGCATCGAGGAGTTGGCCTGCTTGCATCCGCTCGCGACGGCAGAGTGCAGACATCAGGCCCAGCACGGCCGAGGCCGCGACACCGGCGACCGAAGTGCCAAAAGCCAGGCCCAGGCCCTTTACCGGCACTGCCAGTGCCGAGCGCATTGTTTCGAGGTCGGCACTTTTCTCCAGGGTGAAGACTGCTCCCTTGAGCGTAACGACCATCCCAAGGAAGGTGCCGAGCATCCCCAGCATGACCAGCAAGCCGACCAGGTAGGGCGTGAGGGAAGGGCCGGGCAGGCCGGCACGCTCGCCCTCGGTACGCAGGCGTACGGGATGCTGCAGCGAACCATGCAAGCCGGACAAGAATCGGTTCAGGTCCGGGAGATCTTCCGCGATCGCGCCGAGGGCCATGGTGAGGCTGGCGGTGGCTTGTCGGAAGCGGTGCAATTCGACGGCACCGGCAAGATACACCGCGAAGATCAGCGCGGTCATGGCCATTGCCAGGGCGCTGGAATCGATGAAGCCGACGCCGACCCAGATGACCGCGAGTGCGCCGGTGACGAAGGCGAGGTTGAACAAAAGTTTATTCATGGTGTTCTTTTTGATTGAATGCTTCAAGGAGTCCTGCGCACGGCTGCAAGCGCAGTTCAGCGCCGGCGAGCAGCAGCGTTTGCAGGGTCTGGCAGAAGCGCGCCAGCCAGCCGCCGGGATGCATCCAGGCCGCCGGGGTATCGGGTTGGCCGCTCGCGGTGACCTGTTCCTGGTGCGCGGCGTACTGGGCATCGAAGTGCTTTCGCAACAGCAGCGGCACCCTGGCCAGTAGCCGAGCCTCGCGCTCGCGCAAAAACCTTTCCATCACGACGTCGAGCTCAGCGAGCTTTCTGAGGCGGGGCGAGGCCTTGGCCAGCGCGTCGCGCAAGTTCACGCGCAGCGGCTCTACGCTCAGTTCGATGTCGCGCTGGTGGGCATCATGGAATTGCCGGTAAGGTGCATACGATACCTCCGGCTCCACCAGCGGCAGCTTGATATGCGTATTGCCGCCCGCGCAGCTTTTCGTGATCGAATTGACCATGAATGCGCGGGTTCGCTCGAATTCGGCAGTCAGGCGCACGCTAGTTGCTTCGCGCAGCACCGTGCTCTGCGCCGGTACCTTGGCCATGCCGCTTTCAAGCACGGACGATAAGGCGATCGCGTCGGTAAAGTGCATCCATTGTCCCAGCTTGTCCGCAAAGTCACGCGCCGGCTCGGCGCCTTCCAACAGGTCGAGTTCAGCAAGGCAGCGGATGAGTTGGGAACTGTGGAAATTTGTACGTGGAAGGTCGCGCGTCATGGCGCATAGAGTCAGAAGGGGGAACGGAGGCGGAATCGGGGTGCGGACGCCGATGCGCGGGCTTATGCCTTGTTTCCTGGGAAGTAAGGCTACCGGATTATAGCGGCTTCGAAGGGGGAACTCAATTTAGCCGGGCGCTGCCGTCGGCGAACGGAGAACTGGGCAGGAGTCGAAGCGCCGGCGTGGCATCCGGAACCGCCAAGGCTAATCGCTTCCGCTGCTCCTTGGTCACGTTTAAACAGGAACCAGGCTAATCCTGTTTGGCGGCATCGAAAAAATAGCCCTTCCAGTAGACGACCATCTTGTTGTGTCCCTTGATCAGCGCCTCAGTGCACGCCAGTTCGACTGCCTCAACTGTCGTCGGAAGTCCGAGCCGGCCGACTGGCGCGTGCGCTGTTTCGCGAACGTACTTGGCGGTATCCTCGTAGTGCCGCGTAAATTTTGGCGGCTTACGGCAAGCCTCGCCCGCTAACGTCACTTGGTGAAGGGTGATGACAAGGAATTGCCCTACCAGCGCCGCCGCTTCATCATCGTCTATAGAAGAGATCTCTGACGAGTCGAGCAACTTAGTAAGTTTCCAAGTGCCGAGCAAGTCGGCGTTGTTGAGCTCAGTTGCTCGTGCCGTTAGCCGTGTGGAAGCGACGATGCAAATCGTTAGAATGCACAGAAGTATCCGTAAGCAGTTTTTCGATTGCAGAAATGACATGAGCGTTCTCCCTAGTTAGCTGGCCGTGCGGATTCGACGGAGCGGAATGGCGCCGCTTCTTCGGCTCGCCGCGGTATAAGTCCGCGCGCCACGACCCTTTTGCCGTTCACCATGGTCTTGGTCAGCTTCGAGATATTGTCCGCAGCCCCCTCCAGATCGCCACTATCAACCAGATCGAATGTCCCGCTCGCGCCGCGCGCACCGGTATTGTAGGTAAGGCTGACGAGCGAGTCGAACTGTGCCTGCGTCAGTGCGTGGCTTGTTACGTTACGACGCACCTCACGTTCTGCTTTTGCTACCCTGCGTGCGAACTCGGCGTCGACCTCCGCCCGGCTCACTTTTTTGCCCAACTCGTCGCTACTGCAATGGCCTCTATGCGCCAGAATGCCCGCACCCCAAGTGCAATTTCCTTTGCCAGGACCCATGTCGTCGTAGTACTTGAAGACATCGACCTCACGTCGACGCATTCTGGCCTGCGCATCAGGACTCATGCTTAGGTTGTCATTCACCGCGCTCTCTGTTTGGTTCGCCGATTGTCCCATGTTCGCTCCTGAAGAAATGCCGGAAATTCATAATCTATATCTGCAAGCACCACCGTAGGTTGTGTTGCGACAACGGAAGATTTGCGCGGCCGTCTGATAATTCTCTCGCAGTTCAACGCTAAATCGAGGAAGAAAGAATGGCTATCGACGTATATTTGCAAATTGAGGGAATTAAAGGCGAATCGCAAGATGACAGGCACAAGGATTGGATCGAATGCCAATCGGTAAACTGGGGAATTCGTCAGCCGAAGAGCGCCACGGCTTCAACTGCTGGTGGGCACACTGCCGAACGCGCTGAGTTGAGAGACGTAACTTTTACGAAAATGGCTGATTTAGCCTCGCCAATACTGATGCAGCACTGTGCCATGGGCAGAACGCTCCCAAAGGCAAGGTTCGAGTTCATGCGCGCTGACGGCAATGGCCAGCCGATCATCTATTTTCAGATTGAACTCGACAATGTCCTTATCGGTGGGATTGAACCAAGCATTGAGCCCGGCACAATACTCGATGAACATGTCAGTCTTAAATACTCGAAAATTAAGTGGCGCTACATCCAGCAAAAGATTGGCGGAGGTGGCGGCGGAAGCACCGTTGGCGGATGGGATCTTGCTGCAAATCGAGTAGCAAGCTGACTGGCCTACGGGCTTGGTGGCAGGTCTTCATAATTGTAGGCCACGGTTTCATCAGTCAAACATCTGGCGGTCTACTGGCAACGTCAAAGTTCGGTCCTCAAGGCGGCGCCGGTACCGAGCGATTGAAGCTTGGCCAACACTTCTCAATGAGTTTAACTTCAATAAAAAGACTTCCGTCGTTTTCCATCTGCTCCTTTTCGTCCTTGGTCAAGAGAGCCCTGTTAAGCTTAACTTGCCAGGGTGACAGTTCCAATTCTGCGGTTCCGCCCCCCTTCGTAATCTTATCAAGTTGCACCTGATTCAGACCATTGAAACGCACTTCCGTTTCCAACGTTCCGTGGCAGTCACAGCTGCCATCGCAGCATCCGATTGTTACCCAAAGCACCACCTCCTGAAACGTACAACTATCCTCTTCAGCCCCAGGGTGAGGGTGAGGGCAAGGTAAATTTAGCATGAACTGCAAAGCTCGGATGGACACCCGGCGTGGTGCTAACCAGACACTATTTAAAGAAGTGACTTTCTTTGCTGATGTTTAGTATTTTTAGCTTTCACGATAATAATTTACAACTATTTTAGCGTGGACGCTAAGTATTGTTGTTCTTTCAAGCCTAATATGTTAGTCTATACGCTAATATGTACAACAAAATTTAGTCTCAACGCTATGAAACTTTCGGAACTGCTCAGCGACCGCCGTGCCCAATCGAACCGTACCTTGCAGCAGATTCACGACGTAACAGGCATTGCGACGTCGAGTCTCAGCAAGCTGCTCAGCGGAAAATCGGAAGCGAAAGCCGGTACGCTTGAAGCGCTGGCAGACGCGCTTGACGCTACCTGGGTTCTGGTGCCCAAGCATCTGCTTCCTGAAGTGCAGCGGCTGCTGTCCGGAAAGGCCATCGGCCCCGATGAGGCGCCGTCGACCGTAGACCAGCTGTTCGGAGGTAGCGCCAATGAGTAACGAGCTCCTGCCGCGCTACCTGGACGTCTTCCTGCAAGGTCAGCATATTGGCTGGCTGTGCGAAGCCGGGCGTGTAACGCGCTTCATTGCTTCGGACGAATATGTGGCGAACGCGCGGCGCCCTACCTTGTCGATTTCGATGACGGTACCCGGCGAGGACGAGCTGACCCGCAAGACGTTGACCAACTACTTCGACAGGGCTGTCTACCGTGAGCGCGGGGAGCTGCCTCCGTTCTTCGCCGGCCTGCTGCCCGAGGGCGCGCTGCGCCGGCGCCTGGCGGCAACGCGTAAGGACCCGCGTGACATGGATGACTTCGGCGTGCTGGCCGCCGCCGGCGAAGATTTGCCTGGCGCGGTCCAGGTGCTGCCGGCCGACCTGGACAAGCTCACGGCGACCGCCCGGACATTCGGCGTGACGGGCGGCTCGGACAACCTCGAAATCAGTGTGCCGGAGCGGGCGGCCGAAGGCGCCGCGTCTCTGTCTGGCGTCCAAGACAAGCTCGCGCTGTCGAGCGTGCAAAACGGCCAGCGCTACTGCATGCCGGTTAAGGGCACGCTCTCGGACCTTATTGCCAAGCTGCCGCTCAAGGGTGACGACTCGCAGGTTTTCAACGAATATGCGTGCATGCAGCTGGCCGCGCAGGCCGGCGTGAACATCGCGCAGTGCCGCACTGTGCAGATGCGGGAAATGGTCGGTCGCGACGAGCTGGTAGCGGCCCTGGGTCCGGACACGCATTTTCTGGCGGTTGACCGGTTCGACCGTGGTCCCGGCAGCGCGGTGCACATGGAAGATGCGTGCCAGCTCCTTCGCCTGATGCCGAACCAGAAGTACGCCGGCCGCGACTACTTCGTTCGCCTGGTGCAGGTGCTCAATCGCTTTAGCACCCGCGGCATCGAGGACGTGCGCCAATTTTTCATTCGCCAGGTGGTGAATACCCTCCTGGGCAATTCGGATGCGCATCTGAAAAACTTCTCCGTGCTCTACCACAACGGCGTGATGCCTGAACTCTCACCGGCCTACGACATCGTTTGCGTCGCGGCGCTGCCGGGCTTCCAGGGATTCGGCACCAACGTTGCCATCGACAAGTACCAGCGCAAGGAAACGGTCGACGATTACCTTGCCGTGGCCAAGAGCGCCGGCATTTCCGAGCGCATTGCCAAGGCGGCAGTCAAGCAGACGGTCAACCGGGCCAAGGAGCAGTGGCCGGACGCGCTGGCCAAGTTGAACGCGCCCGAGGCGGTGCGTGCCGAGATTCTGGACCGCCTGGCCACGCTACCGCTGGCGAAATAGCGCCTGCCGGAGCGATTTTTCTCGGATTGAGCCCACAGGGCGGCTTCTGGCAAAGGACGTCAACGTTCGGTCCGCAAGGACGGCGCCGGTACCGAGTTCGGCTTCACAATGTTGAATCTCGAGAAAGCTCGCGGGTTGATGGGAGGGGCGCCTCAGTACCGGAGCTGCCGCCAAACGAAAATGTTGGACAGTTCTACGGCCGTTGGCATACCACGCATTGCCAGTGGACGCCGTTGTTAGAATGCCGGTAATTCAAGTCAGTTATGAACGGGCCTGTCGTTTGCGACCTGCACCCGACCAACTGCAACCACGCAGATTTGATGCACATCATTAGTTTTTCGCATCGTGTGTGCGAAGGTGACCACCATCAGACAAGAGGGAGTCATCATGCGCACGATGAAAGCGGCAGTCTACGTACGACCCGGCGTTATATCGCTGGAGGAAAAACCGGTGCCAACGGCAGGTCCCGGCTGCGCGGTGGTGAAGATCACGACCACGACGATATGCGGCACGGATATCCATATCCTCAAGGGAGAGTTTCCGGTCGCGGCGGGCCGCACCATTGGCCACGAACCAGTGGGCATCATTGCCGAGCTCGGCGCCGGCGTCGAAGGCTACAGCGTCGGCCAGCGCGTGGTGGTGGGCGCGATAACCCCCTGCGGCCAGTGCTACACTTGCCTCGACGGCCACCAGGCCCAGTGCGGCGGCAAGCCCGCCGGCGGCTGGCGCTTCGGCAATACGATCGACGGCAGCCAGGCCGAGTACCTGCTGGTGCCGAACGCGATGTCCAATCTGGAGCCGATTCCGGACGGCCTGAGCGATGAGCAGGTCCTGATGTGCCCTGACATCATGAGCACCGGTTTCGGCGGCGCGGAAAGCGGCGACATCCGGATTGGCGATACCGTCGTCATCTTCGCCCAGGGCCCGATCGGACTGTGTGCGACAGCGGGCGCGAAACTGCGCGGCGCGAGCCTGATCATCGCCGTCGACGGCCTTCAGGCCCGGCTGGACGTGGCCAGGGCCATGGGCGCCGACGTGACGATCGACTACACCAAGACCGATCCGCTCACCGAGATCATGCGCCTGACGCACGGCCGCGGCGTCGACGTGGCGATCGAGGCCTTGGGAACCCAGGTTACCTTCGAACAATGCCTTCGCGCGCTGAGGCCGGGCGGCACGCTGTCCAGCCTGGGCGTTTATTCGGGCAAGCTATCCATTCCGCTCGACGCGTTTGCCGCGGGACTCGGCGACCACCGTATCGTCACTACGTTGTGCCCCGGCGGAAAGGAACGCATGCGCCGTCTGATGAACGTCGTCGCGTCCGGCAAGGTCAACCTGGAACCGATGGTGACGCACCGCTTCCGGCTCGATGAAATCGAACTTGCCTACGATTTGTTCGCGAACCAGCGCGACGGCGTGCTCAAGGTGGCGATCACGCCGTGAGACAGGAACGCTTCAAATTTGCGAAGTCCGCCCGGCGTTACCTCGCCGAGGTCAATACCGCTTCAACCGGCGCGCTGACATGGCCGCCATGGTGCCGCGGCTAGCGGTCACCGTCGCATAGACTGGGCCAAATTGCATCGGATTGATGGCAACCCAGCAATTTTGATGTACATCATATATTTTTTGCAAGGCGTGTGAGAAGGTGCATCTGGTTGACAATTACCCCTTCGAAACCTGCCGCCATGATGACTGAGAAAATCCGCACCTTGTTGGCTGAAATGAATACCCTTGAAGAAGAACTGGCCGCGACCTTGCGCGAAGAGCAAAGTAAAATGTTTTTCCAGATCGATGGCAAACGGGTGCAGTTCGAACGCACGGTGCGTGCCGAGCACCGCAAGCTCAAGAGCAATCTGCTTCATTGGCTGGTGACGTACCGTCCGCAGAACCTGCTGACCGGCCCGATCATCTACGGCATGGCCGTCCCACTGCTGCTGGTCGACCTGTGCATCAGCGTCTACCAGGCGTGCTGCTTTCCGGTCTACGGCATTGCCCGGGTGCGGCGCGACAACTACATCATTTTCGACCGCCAGAATCTCGAATACCTGAACATCATCGAAAAGTTCCACTGTACGTATTGCGCGTACGGCACCGGGCTGCTCGCCTATTGCACCGAAATCGTCTCGCGCACCGAACAATATTTTTGCCCGATCAAGCATGCACGCAAGATGCTCGGCAACCATCGGCGCTACGCCGGATTCCTCGAATTCGGCGACGCAGTCGATTACGAAAAAAAGCTCGAAGCATACCGGGTTGCCTTGGGTAAGCCGGATTAAGCATTTCAATTCCTCAGGAGCGACAGCATGCGGCAAGAAAAAATGACCACCAAGCTTCAGGAAGCGCTGTCGGACGCGCAGAGCCTCGCGGTCGGCAATGACAATCAATATATCGAACCGGTCCACCTGCTGGCGGCTTTGCTGGACCAGGACGACGGCGGCGCGCGTTCGTTGCTGCAGCGCGCCGGCGTCAACGTGGCCAGCCTGCAGACGTCGCTGCGCAGCGCGTTCGAACGGCTGCCGATAGTATCCGGCACCGGCGGCGAGACCCAGGTCAGCCGCGCGCTGATGAACGTGCTCAACCTGGCCGACAAGGACGCCCAGAAGCGCGGCGACCAGTTCGTCTCGAGCGAGATGGTCTTGCTGGCGCTAACGGACGACAAGTCCGACGCCGGCTTGCTGGCGCGCGAAGCGGGCCTGACGCGCAAAGCGCTCGAAACGGCGGTCGACGCGGTGCGCGGCGGCGAGGCGGTCAATTCGTCCGATGCCGAAGGCCAGCGCGAAGCGCTCAAGAAATACACGCTCGATGTGACCGAGCGGGCGCGCCAGGGCAAGCTCGACCCGGTCATCGGGCGCGACGACGAGATCCGCCGCACCATCCAGATCTTGCAGCGGCGCACCAAGAACAATCCGGTGCTGATCGGCGAGCCGGGCGTGGGCAAGACCGCCATCGTCGAAGGCCTGGCGCAGCGCATCGTCAACGGCGAGGTACCCGAGTCGCTCAAAGGCAAACGGGTGCTGTCGCTCGACATGGCCGCGCTGGTGGCCGGCGCCAAGTTCCGCGGCGAGTTCGAGGAGCGCCTGAAATCGGTCCTCAAGGAACTGGCGATGGACGAAGGCCAGACCATCGTCTTCATCGACGAGATGCACACGATGGTCGGCGCCGGCAAGGCCGAAGGTGCGATGGACGCCGGTAACATGCTCAAGCCGGCGCTGGCGCGCGGCGAACTGCACTGCGTCGGCGCCACCACGCTCGACGAGTACCGCAAATACATCGAGAAGGACGCCGCGCTCGAACGCCGCTTCCAGAAGGTGCTGGTCGACGAGCCCAGCGTGGAGGACACCATCGCCATCCTGCGCGGCCTGCAGGAAAAATACGAGCTGCATCACAAGGTCGAGATCACCGATGCTGCCATCATCGCCGCGGCCGAACTGTCGCACCGCTATATCACCGACCGCTTCCTGCCCGACAAGGCGATCGACCTGATCGACGAGGCGGCTGCGAAGATCAAGATCGAGATCGACTCCAAGCCGGAAGTGATGGACCGCCTCGAGCGCCGCATCATCCAGCTGAAGATCGAGAAGGAAGCGGTCAAGAAGGAAAAGGACGAGGCGTCGCAGCGGCGTCTGGGCCTGATCGACGACGAGATCGCGCGCCTGGAACGCGAGTACAACGACTACGAGGAAGTGCTGAAGGCGGAAAAGGCGATCGTGCAGGGAACCACCCACATCAAGGAGGAGATCGAACGGATCCGCCACCGGATGGAGGAAGCGACGCGCGAGAGCAATTGGCAGCTGGTCTCCGAGCTTCAGTACGGCAAACTGCCCCAGCTCGAGGCGCAGCTGAAGAAAGAGGAAGACGTCAGCGCGCGCGACGCGGCCGGCTCGACGCCGAAGCTGCTGCGCACCCAGGTAGGGGCGGAGGAAATCGCCGAGGTGGTCGCGCGCGCGACCGGCATTCCGGTGTCGCGCATGCTGCAGGGCGAACGCGACAAGTTGCTGCACATCGAGGAAAAACTGCACGAGCGGGTAGTCGGGCAGGATGAGGCCATCGTCGCCGTGTCGGACGCGATCCGCCGTTCGCGCGCGGGGCTGGCGGACCCGAACCGGCCGTACGGCTCGTTCATGTTCCTTGGCCCGACCGGGGTTGGCAAGACCGAGCTGTGCAAGGCGCTGGCGGGCTTCCTGTTCGATACCGAAGAATCGATGATCCGCATCGACATGAGCGAATTCATGGAGAAGCACTCGGTGGCGCGCCTGATCGGGGCGCCGCCGGGCTACGTCGGCTACGAGGAAGGCGGCTACCTGACCGAGGCGGTGCGGCGCCGGCCGTACAGCGTGATCCTGCTCGACGAAGTCGAGAAGGCGCACCATGACGTCTTCAACGTGCTGCTGCAGGTGCTCGACGATGGCCGCATGACGGACGGGCAGGGCCGCACCGTGGACTTCAAGAACACCGTCATCGTGATGACTTCGAACCTCGGTTCGCACATGATCCAGTCGATGGAGAGCGACGATCCGGCGCTCGTCAAGATGGCCGTCATGGGCGAAGTGCGCAGCCATTTCCGGCCGGAGTTCATCAACCGGATCGACGAGATCGTGGTGTTCCATGCGCTCGACGAGCACAACATCGGCGCCATCGCCAAGATCCAGCTGCGCCTGCTCGAACAGCGCCTGGCGAAGATGGAGATGACGCTGGAAGTATCGGACAAGGCGCTGCAGCAGATCGCCGAAGCCGGTTACGATCCGGTGTATGGCGCCCGTCCGCTCAAGCGCGCGATCCAGCAGCAGATCGAAAATCCGTTATCGAAGCTGATCTTGTCGGGGGAGTTCGGCGTCAAGGACACCATCGCTGTCGAGGCCATGGGCGGCCGGCTCGTGTTCAACAAGCCAGCGCTGAAAGCGGCCGCCGATGTCCCGGCCGGGTAGGGCGCGCCTGGCCATCGTGCCGCGCGTTGGAACGACTGTGTCGGCCTGTGACGCGATTACCAAGTTGCGAAGGAGAACCATGCCTGTTTCGTATCTGAATCGCGCCGCCTCCAACCGCCTGCTGGCGAGTCTGCCGGCCGCCGCCCTCGACCGCATGCTGCCCCACCTGAGCCTGGTGTCCATCGCCACGGGAGAAACGCTGTACCAGGCAGGCACGGCGCAGCCTTACGTGTATTTCCCCGTCAGCGGTGCAGTAGTGCTCAGCTACGTGGGTGGCGCCACGCACGCCGACATATCCGTTGTCGGCAACGAAGGGGTCATCGGCATTCCGCTTTTCCTCAACGGCGCCGTATCGCCATGCCGCGCCGTCGTGCGCGATGCCGGCTCGGCGTACCGCATCAGCACGCACCGCCTGACCGCGGAGTTCAACCGTGCCGGGCAGCCGCTGAGGGTGTTTCTTGCCTACGCCCGCGCCTTGACAGCGCAAATGGCACAGACGGCCGTCTGCAATGGCGCGGCCACAATCGAGCGGGATCTGTGCGCCGCCTGCGGCCATGCCAACACCTGTCCGCTGGCCGGCAGATTACTTACCTGACCCTCTTGCCCGACGCCGGCCGCAATTCATGCCGGCCGGCGTCGCTTGCTCAACGCGCGGCGTAGCAGTTTTCGCAACTCGCTGTACCACAGCACTACGCTTGCGGTCGCCGCGCACCCGAACCACTGTGCCAGATCCAGCGGCGCAGTTCCAAAGGCAACATTGAGGAAGGCAAGGTGGACGACCGCTACCTGCAGCAGCACTGACACGCCAACCGCGCCCCACAGCCATGGGTTGGCGAACAGGTGTGCGAATGCACTGCTTGTGTCGGAACGCGCCGTGAAGCAGGTGAACATGCTGCACAGTACCAGGACGGTAAACGCTGCGGTGCGCGCGGTGGCCAGGTCGGATTCACCGTCGATCAGCCCGCCGGGCAGATAAAGGTCGATCGTCAGCAAGGTCGCCGCCGCGATCACCAGGCCAGTCTGGACCACATCCGACCACATGCGGGCGTCAATGATAGGCGCGCTGACATGGCGCGGCTTGCGGCCCATGAGTTCGTCGACGGACGAATCGACGCCCATCGCCAGGGCAGGGCCGGAGTCGGTGACCAGATTGATCCACAGGAGCTGGGTGGCGAGCAGCGGCAGCACGACGGTATCGCCGGCGCCTTTCAGTCCCAATACGCCGGCGCCGACCACGCCGAGGAACACCGTCAGCACCTCGCCCATATTGGTCGAAAGCAGGTAGCGCAGAAACTTGCGGATGTTATCCATGATGGCGCGGCCTTCGCGCACGGCCTCGATGATGGTCGCAAAGTTGTCGTCGGCCAGAATCATCTTGGCCGCTTCCTTGGTCACCTCGGTCCCGGTGACGCCCATCGCGATGCCGATGTCGGCCGCTTTCAGCGCCGGCGCGTCGTTGACGCCATCACCCGTCATCGCGATCACGTTGCCGTCGGCCCGCAGCGCGGCGATGATGCGCAGCTTGTGCGCCGGCGACACGCGGGCATAGACGAACGTCTTGCGCACGGCCTCGGCGAAGGCCGCATCGTCGAGTTTATCTATTTCCACTCCCGTCAACGGCGTGGCGTCAGGCTCGCCGATCGCGAGATCGGCGGCGATGCGGGCGGCGGTGCGTGGATGGTCGCCGGTAATCATGATGACGCGGATGCCGGCGCCGCGCGCTTCGCCAATCGCCACCCGCGCTTCCGGACGGGGTGGGTCGATGATGCCCACGGTGCCGACGAAAATCAGCTCGCGCTCGAGCAGCTCGCCGCCGGCCCGGTCCTCGTCCGCGGCAAGTGGCCGGTAGGCCACGGCGAGGGTGCGCAGCGCGGCGTCGGACAGCGAGTCGACATTGGCCAGGATCTGCGCGCGTTTTGCGTCGTCGAGGGCAACGACCGCCATCCCCACCCGCACCCGCGTGCACTTGTCGAGCAAGACGTCCGGGGCGCCCTTGGTGATGACCACGGCTTCATCGCCATGTTCATGGTCAAGCTCGATCGTGGACATCATCTTGCGCTCGGACGTAAAAGGGATTTCAGCCACGCGCTCGAAGCGCTGCGCCCGCCGCTCGCTGACCCCGAGCTTGCGCTCGGCAACCAAAAACGCCGCTTCGGTCGGGTCTCCCTGGATTTCCCACGCGGCGTTCGCGCCCTGGCGCAGGTCGGCGTTGCCGGCCAGGCTGCCGCCGCTGAGCATGACGATGATTTCCTGATGCAGCGATCCCGCTTCCAGCGCGGCGCCTTCGTGCTCGACCCGGCCTTCCGGGGCGTAACCTATCCCGGTGATGCGCGTGTCCCCGGACGCGGTGATCACGCGCTCGATGGTCATTTCCGCCCGCGTCAGGGTACCGGTCTTGTCGGACGCGATCACCGAGACCGAGCCCAGCGTCTCCACCGACGACAGTTTCTTGACGATCGCGTTATGGCGGGACATGCGCTGCACGCCGAGCGCAAGCACCACCGACAACACGGCGGGCAAGCCCTCGGGAACAGCCGCTACCGCCAGCGACACGCCGAGCAGCAATACCGGGACGACGTCGGCCGCGCTGCGGATGTCGGACATTAACAAGATCGACGTCACCACCACCAGCGCGATGACCACAATCGCCACGCCCAGCATGCGCCCGATGCGCCGGACTTCCTTTTCCAGCGGCGTCGGCTCATCGGCGGTAGCTTCGAGCATGGCGGCAATCGCGCCCATTTCGGTGGCCATGCCGCACGCGGTGACAACGGCGCGCCCGGTGCCCTGCGCGATGGCCGTTCCGCTGAAGACCATGTCGAGCCGGTCGCCGAGCGGCGCCGCCTTCGCCAGCGTGGCGGCGTCCTTGAGCACTGCCTCGCTTTCACCGGTCAGCGCCGCTTCCTGCACGCGCAGCGACGTCGCCTGCACCAGGCGTGCATCCGCTGCCACGGCATCACCCTCCGCCAGCACCAGCATGTCTCCACGCACCAGTGCGGCACTAGGTACCCGAAGCACCAGGCCGTCGCGCAGTACAGACGAGCTCGCCGCCGTCATGCGGCTCAGCGCCTCAACCGCGTTCTGCGCCTTCGATTGCTGCACAAAGCCCAGCACAGCGTTGAGCAAGACGATCGCCGCGATGACGATCGCATCGACCGGCCAGCCCGCGCGGCCGTCGATCCACCAGGCAACTAGCGCGATGCCAATTGCCGCAATCAACAGGTAGACCAGGGGATCGCGAAAGTGCGACAGGAAACGGCGCCAGGCGGGCGGCCGCGGGGACGAGCGCAGTTCGTTGTCGCCGTCTTGCTGAAGCCGACGCGCCGCCTCCGCGGACGTGAGCCCGTTGGCGAGATCCGCGCCGACCGCTTGCGCTATCTGGTCAACGCTGATGACGGAAGGATCAAGGGGAGCGTTGCCCCGATTCGCAATTTCGCTCATGTGCCGGCGCCTGCTTTCATCGGGACACAGCCTCGGTCTGGCAACTCCCGCATGAGATTGCTGCCAAAGCATACACCCTGCTTGCGATAGGTAACGTCTGTGACGGCCTTCTTCACGCATCCGCGCGTGCGAACAGCCTATCGCGCGAAATGCCCCTCGATCTCCTCCAGCGTCTTGCCTTTGGTCTCCGGCAGCAGGAAGGCGGCAGTCAGGAAGTACAGCACTGTGCAACCAGCGCCGTAGAAGAACATCGTCGCGTAGCCGTACTGGCCCACCGTCGGCAGGAACACCGCCGCAATCACCGTCGAAACGAACTGATTGATCAGCAGCGCGATACTCATGCCGTTCGACCGTATGCGGGTCGGCATCAGTTCGGACAACGCCAGCCATACGCACACGCCTGGGCCCACAGCGAAGCTGGCCACGAACAAGCACATCGCCAACGCGACTTGCCAGCCATGCGTGGTGGACGGCACGGCGGCCACGTGGGCCTGCGTGATGCGCAGTGGCTCTGTCGCGCCTTCGGCCGGATCGGCAAATGGATTGAGGTGCAGCTTGCGGAAGAATACCCCGATCACGCTGTCCGCTTGCACGGTATCTTCACGCGTCATGCGCAATGTCGGCAGCGCGGCGTCGTCGCTACGGCGGGCCTGCACGTTGGTGAAAGGGCCGTACGAGTATGCGACGGTCAGCTGCTGCGGTGCGCCGCTGCTATCCGAGCCAAGCGCCTTCAGGGTGGCGCCGTCGAGGCGCAGTTCGAGTCCTTCATTTTGCACGCGCGCTTGCAGCACGGCGGCGACATCGCGCCGACCGCTTTCCACGCTCTGGAACAGCAGGCCAGATGTCAGCAGGGCGATAACGATGCCGGCGGTGCCTAGCTTCAGCAGGAACTTGCGGCCTTTGCGATCGACCAGCACCACAGCAACCACGGTCATCACGGCGTTCAGCATTTTGAGCGCGACGTCGGCCATGTTGGCGGTGGCGCCGGGCAGGCCTGCCTGGTTAAGGATATTGACGACGTAAGCGAGGATGGAGTTGATGCCGGTCGCTTGCGTCAGCGCCAGCACCAGGCAGGCCAGCAGGAAGGGGAGCATGTAGCGGCGGCTCAGCAGCCTGTCGTCTGCGGCGCGGCTGACTTTGACGCCTTTCGCCGTCACCGGCGCGAGTGCGTTCGATATGTCGCGCAGTTCGGCCTCCGCTTCGGCTGCAGGCCGGGTGCGCAGCAGCGCCTCGCGGGCGCCTTCGATGTCGCCACGCTGCGCGAGCCAGCGCGGCGACTCCGACAGCATCAGGCAGCCTGCCGTGAACACCACGCCAGGCGTCAGGCACATCCAGAAAATGCTGCGCCATGCGTGATCCTTCGCGGCGAACACGGTGGCCGCGCGATCAATCTCCGACAAGCTGCCAGCGGCCGCCGTCGCAGTCTCCACCGACTGCGCCTGGAACAAGCCGA
Source organism: Massilia sp. TWR1-2-2 (assembly GCF_049897565.1). Lineage (NCBI taxonomy): Bacteria > Pseudomonadati > Pseudomonadota > Betaproteobacteria > Burkholderiales > Oxalobacteraceae > Massilia > Massilia sp. TWR1-2-2. The sequence continues at coordinate 206,123 of NZ_JAFCWM010000006.1, forward strand.
TCAGCGCCGCGGCCACCAGACCAATCGTCAGCAGCAGCTGGAACAGCGCCGCGCCGCGTCCGCGCTGGCGCGCATGCAGGCACTCGGCCAGGTACAGCGGGACCACCACGCCGATCAAGCCGCCGCTGATCCCTTGCAGCAGGCGGCCCAGCAGCAGCGGTACGTAGCCGTCTGCCAGGGCGATCAACGGAATACTCAGTGTGAACAGCAGGCCGGCCAGCACCATCGCCCAGCGCCGCCCGATCCAGTCGGCCAGCGCGCCGGCGAACAGCGACGACAGCACGGACCCCAGCAGCACGGCAGCGACGATAAAACTCAGCTGCTGCGCGCTCAGGCGCCACGCCACCGACGCCGTCGATTCAAGATAGGGCAGCGCGCCGGCGATGATGCCGACGTCGATTCCGTACAGCAGTCCGCCCATGCCGGCAATGAACAACAGGAAGCGCATCGCGCGTGCGGGTGCTGCTGTCTGGGTGGCTTGCATCGAAACTCCGGCTAGTGGGGGGGAAGGTCAATGGCTTCGCCTTCAACGAAGACGGCCACCGGCTGCAGGTCGGCGTTGAGCACAACGATATCGGCCCAGGCGCCCGCCGCCAGGCGACCGCGTTCGGTCTCGCCCAGGTAGTCCGCCGGATAAAGAGATAGACGATTCGACGCATCGGCCAGGTCCAGGCCAAGGTCGACGAAATTGCGCAGCGCCTGGTCCATCGTCAGCACGCTGCCGGCCAGCGAGCCGGTCGCCAGCCGCACGCAGCCCAGGCATTTATACACGCGCTGGCTACCCAGTCCATACTCGCCGTCCGGCATGCCGGTGGCAGCGGTGGCGTCGGTCACGCCATACAGGCGCGGAATGGCGCGCAGGGCGGCGCGTATTGCGCCAACATGCACGTGCTGCAAATCGGGGATGATCTCTGCGTATTCGGCATGCGCCAGCGCGGCGCCCACAATGCCGGGCTTGTAGTGGTTCAGCGCGGTCATGCCGTTGAACAGGTGCGTGAAGCCGGCGGCGCCGGCTGCCAGCGCGGCGACGCCGTCTTCGTAGCTGCCGTTGCTGTGGCCGATCTGCACGCGGATGCCCATGTCCTTCAGCTGCGGGATCAGCGCCAGGTGGCCCTCGACTTCTGTCGCCAGCGTCAGCGCGCGGATCGGCGCCAGCGCATGATAGCTGCGCACCAGTTCCATGCTGCCGATGGCGATGGCGTCGGCCGGCTGCGCGCCCAGGCGGTGGATGCTGAGGAAAGGACCTTCCAGGTGCACGCCGAGCATGCGCGCGGCGCCAGGCGGCCGTTCGGCGATTGACGCGGCCAGCCCGTTCAGCGCGCGGCGGATGGAGTTGTCGGTCGCGGTCATGGTGGTGCCCAACATGGCCGTGGTGCCGTGGCGTGCGTGGCTGCGTGCCACTTTGACGCCGGCGTCGCCGCCCTGCATGATGTCGACGCCGCCAGCGCCATGCACATGCAGGTCGATGAAGCCAGGCAGGATGGTCAACGCGCCGCCGGCGCCTTCCTGGATCGCCTGGATGCGCTGGTCGAAGGCGATGCTGCCGTTGATCCAGCCATCAGGGGTGAGGATTCGGCCGCTTAACAATGGGTCTATTCCGCGATGACGAGTTCGATGCCGGCGTCGAGCAGGCCGTCGCGATACTCGCGGCTGATGCTGGCGTCGGTGATGACAGTGTGGATGCGATCCATCTGCACGATCCGGTGCAGGCTCACGCGGCCGAACTTGGAAGCGTCGGCCAGCACGATGATCTTCTTGGCCCGCTCCACCATCTTGTGATTCAGGCTAGCCTCGGCCTCATGGTGGGTCGTCACGCCGAACTGCAGATCGAACCCGTCGACGCCGAGAAACAGCTTGTCGAAGCTGTAGGCCTGCAAACAGGCTTCGGCCTGCGTGCCCTGGATCGACAGCGACTGCTTGCGCAGCAGGCCGCCGGTCAGGATCAGGTCCACGCCAGGCGCGTCGGCCAGCTCCCAGGCGATATTGAGGCCGTTGGTCATCACCGTCACGTTCTGCGCCTCGCGCAGATGGCGCGCAAGCGAAATGGTAGTAGTGCCCGAATCGATGATGATGTTATCGCCCGGTTCGACCATGCGCGCGGCCCAGGCGCCTATGCGCTCCTTCTGCGCGTGATTGATCGCATCCTTTTGCGGGATGGTGTGCTCGGTCGGCGGCGTGCGGGTCAAGGTGGCGCCGCCGTGGCTGCGCGTGGCCAGGCCTTGCGACTCGAGCCTGCTCAAATCGGTGCGGATGGTCACGGCGGATACGCCCATCTGCTCAACGAGCTCGGTCACCTGGACCGAACCATGTTGAGTGAGCGCCTGCAGGATCGAGGCGCGGCGTTGACTGGTATTTCGCATGGTGTTTTTAGTGTCGTTTTGCCAAAAGATGAGCTTAACAGATCGCCGACGCAGTTCCTGCAGGCGCAATGTCCTCCGCCGGCGCGATGGCGTTGGCATTGCGGTTGCAGGCGCGCGCATATTGCGCCAGCACGCGGCCGATGCGGTGCTCGAGCAAAGCGTTGGCGTCGGTCGCCAGTAGGCCTTGCAGCACTTCGAGGTACTGCTCCGGCAGGTGCTGGCTCAGCAGAGATAGCGGGATCTCGCGCGCGTCGAGATTGGCGCACAGCTTCTCGACAGCGGCGGCCACCGGCGCCTCGCCCCAGTAATAGCGGCAACGGTCGCTCAGGCCGTAGCGGCGCAACAGGCGCTGCTCGGCGCTGCTGCCGGGATAGTGCTTGCTCCAGTGTTTGGGCTGGGCCAGCATCACCTCGTCCAATACCTGCATCAGGCGCGATGTCTGCCCGGCCGCCACCAGTTCGTCTTCGATGCGGCACAGCGCGAGCAGGCCTTCGCGCAGCGCGAACGTGGCGGCCGGACCCACTTTGAGGATGGCAAAGTGGTCGCGCACCATGTCGTGCAGCGCCGATTCGCGCTGGTAGTCGGTGGAGTGGGCTTCGAACACGATGCCCGGCTGGCCGGCGACGAACGCCGACAGCGTCGCCGCCTGCGCCGCATCGTAATGCTGGATGCGGCTATGGTCGAAGTCCACGCCCGGCTGGACCACCATCGCGATCACGCGGCGCCATGCAACGTGCAGGTCCAGGTCCATGAAAGCTTTGCGGTGCACGTCCAGCGTGCGCTTGGCGGCGCCTGCCGCAGTCACGGCGCCTGCCTTCGCCAGGTCGGCTTCGCCGCCGGGCACCGGCACTTCGGTGCCGATCACGTACACCGGCGCCGGCAGGCCGGCTTGTTCGGCCGCCTGTTCGGCCACCATGCACAGCCGCGCCGAACGTTCGGCGATGATCTCGTCGCTCAGGTATTCGGGATCGTCGGCGCAGCGCATGCTGCAGTCGAGGTGGATCTTGTGGAAGCCGGCCGCCACGTACGCCGCGATCAGCGTTTCGGCGTTTTGCATTGCGGTTGTCGCGTCAAGTTCCTGCCATGCATTCGGGCCCAGGTGGTCGCCGCCAAGCATGAGCCGCTCGAGCGGAAAGCTGTGCTCGCGCGCCAGCTGGTGCACGTAGTCGCGGAACTGCCGCGGCGTCATGCCGGTGTAGCCGCCGAACTGGTCGACCTGGTTCGAAGTCGCTTCGACCAGCAACACCGTGTCGTATGTGGCGGCTACCCGCATGGCGGCGCGCAGCACGCTGGGATGGCTGCAGCACACGCTGTACAGGCCCACGCATTCACCGCGGCGGTGGGCGGCGACGATCTGCTGAACGGGCGACAGGGACTTGGTGGTTTTCATAGGGCTCAATTGTCGTTCGATGATGCGGTTGAATTTTGCCGGGCGAGGAGGGCGGCGCCGCGCGCGCCACCAGCATCGCCAAACGCCGGCGGCAGGATCGGCGGCGTGCGCACGCCAGCGAACAGATGGCGGCGCACGGCGCCAGGCAGCTGCTGGTACAAGTGCGCCAGCTGCGACAAGCCGCCGCCGAGCACGACGACATGCGGGTCGAGCGTCATCACCAGGCTCGCCAGCGCATGGCCGAGCAGGTCGACGTGCACTTCCAGCGTCTTGGCGGCGGTGGCCGATCCGGACTGCGCATGCGCGACGATGGACAGCGGCGTCTCGTCGCCGCCGCCGAAATGGCGATGCAGCTGGCTCATGCCAGGGCCGGATACGTAGCGCTCCAGGCAGCCGCGCCGGCCGCACGGGCATTCGTACAACGGAAGGGCATATGGCGCCAGCAGTGAGGGGGCGAGCGGCCAATGGCCCCATTCGCCGGCCACGCCGTTCGAGCCGCGCAGCAGGCGGCCGTCGAGACAATAGCCGCCGCCGGCGCCGGTGCCGATGATGGCGCCGAACATGCTCGGCATGCCGTCGGCCGCGCCGCCCTGCGCTTCGGACAAGGCGAAGCACTGGCAATCGTTGCCGACGGCGATAGGGCGCTGCAGCGCTTCCTTGAGCGAGCTGACCACCAGCCGGCCGTTCAACGCCGGCACGTTTGAGCTGAGCTGGCGTCCGCTCTCGCTGTCGGTAATGCCCGGCAGGCCGATGCCGACCGCGGCGCGCATGCCCAGCACCGCATCGGCACGAACGAGCAGCGCCTGTATGGCGTCGAGGAATTCGACGAAGTCGACGCACGGCGTGGCGATGCGCTCGCGGTGGACCTCCTTCAGGTCGTGGCCTTGTTCGATGTACGACACCAGTTCGATCTTGGTGCCGCCGACGTCGATGCCGTGGTAGCCGCGCGCTTCAGAGTTCATCATGGCGATAGATGGTAACGCCTTGAACCACGCGGTTCACGATGCCGCCGGTGAAGGGATTATCGGGACGCAGGTTCAGCAGCGCCGACTGGTGCAGCGCGTACTGCTGCGCCATCAGCAGCCAGACAGGCGCCAGCCAGGCGTCAGGCCATGATGGCGTGTCGATGCCGATGTCGCCGCCGGCACCCACCGTGACGCAGGCATTGGCTACCTGGTCGCGCTGAAGTTCGGCCAGCAGGTCGTCTTCGTAGCGGCGCGATAGCGGATCGGCGCTGCGGAACATCACGACCAGCGTTTGCTGGTTGACCGCCGCCTTCGGGCCGTGGCGAAAGCCAAGCGGGGTGTTGGCCATCGCCAGCACGCTGCCGGCGCTCAGTTCAAGTACCTTCAGCGCCGCTTCCTTCGCCAGCGCCTCGAGCGGACCGCTGCCCAGATAGACCACGCGCGTTACCGGCTGCGCCGCCAGGCGGGCCACCGGCGCGGACCAGTCGACCATGGCCTGCTCGGCCACATCGGCCAACGTTTTCAGTCGGTCCACGTGGAAGCCGGGGTCGAACACGTTCAACGCCGCCAGCAGCATGCAGGTAAAGCTGCTGGTCATGGCGAAGCCGCGGTCACAGCTCGCGGCCGGCATCATCAGATTAAGACTCGCATCGTCGGGGGCGCTTTGCTGCGCCAGCGCGCCATCGGCGTTGCAGGTGATGTTAAGGAAGCGCGCGCCCGGAACCAGGTCGCGCACGAGCTGCATGGCGGCGGTGCTCTCGGGGCTGTTGCCGCTGCGGGCGAGCGACACCAGCAGCGTCGGCGCGCCGGCTTCGAGGTACAGGGCCGGGTGCGTCAACAGGCTGGTGGTGGAGATGGCGCGCACCTGGCATGGCCAGGCGGCGTTGATCTGGTCCGCAATGATTTCGCCCACGTAGGCGGAGCTGCCGGCGCCGGTCAGGATCACGCGCTGCTGCGGATCGCGCAGCCTGTCGGCGAGGAAGGCGGCGATGCGGCCTTGTTCGGCGACCAGATGCGCGGCGAGCTCGCGCCACAGGGCGGGCTGGTGGGCGATCTCTTCTGCGGTATGGATGCCGCCGATGTCGCCCCATGAAAGGGCAGTCCGCTGGAATAAGGTAGTCATCGAAAGGTTTCTTGATTAGGTCGAATAAATAATAAGATCTATTCGTTCTAAAGTCAATTTCGAAAGTAAAAAGAAAGATAGTTGATTGGTCGCTACAGCTTAATTGTAGCTGTTTTGCTACGATATCGAAAGTTTACGATCATGCGGGCGGTTTATACGAAAGGTTTTGACGTTTAATTTACGGAAAAACCTTTTTTTTGTTGACCATGCTGATTTTTATTTTTAGAGTGAATACATCGCAAGCAACAGACTTTCGAAAACGAATGAAAACAGAAGGAGAGACCAGCATGCACCAAAGCCGCTTCAAACCTCGCATCACCGCCATCCACCAGGCCACGCTAATCCTTATCGGCTTGACCGTGGCGGCCGCCGGCAGCCCAGCCTGGGCGCAGTCCAACGCCACCACGACCATTTTCGGCCAGGTCAAATCGCCCGCCGGCGCCACGGTCGTGCTGGAGAATCTGGACACCGGCGTGCAGCGCACGCTGACGCCGGATGCAGCCGGGCGCTACGTCGCCAACTCGATGCCGCCGGGACGTTATGCGGCGCGCGTGCTGCGTGGCGGTTCGGTACAGGATACGCGCGAAGTCGAAGCGCTCGTGGGCAGCGGTGCCGAGGTCAATTTCGAGAACGATCAGGGCGGCCAAACGGTGGTGGTGCGCGGCACGCGTACTTTCATCGATGTCTCCAACACGAATAACGGCGTGGTGTTTACCGCCAAGGAATTGAAGGCGCTGCCGGTAGCGAACGATATCGCTTCGGTGGTGCAGCTCACGCCTGGCGTGGCGCGCGGCACCAACAGCCAGTACGGCAACGCGCCGTCGATCGGCGGCTCCGGCCAGTCGGAGAATGCGTTCTATGTCAACGGCTTCCCGGTCACGAACATCCTGACCCAGGTCGGCGCGTCCGAATTGCCGTTCGGCGCGATCTCCAACTTGCAGGTGCTGTCCGGCGGCTACGGCTCGGAGTTCGGCCGCTCCACCGGCGGCGTGGTCAATATCACGACCAAGAGCGGCGGGAACAAGTTTGAATTCGGCGGCAAGCTGTCGACCATTCCCGGCGGCCTGAAAGGCAGGCCGGAAAATATCTACTATCCGAATACCGGCGCCAATCCCAAGACCGACGGCAATCTGCTGTACTGGAACCGCGATAACACCAGCTCGAGCAAGACCGCGGGACTGTACGGCAGCGGCCCGCTGATCAAGAACAAGCTGTTCGCGTTCGTCGCGCTGGAACGCACCAAGTCCGACTCGGAAGCCGTCGGCGCCTCCACCGATACCACCGGCACCGCCTTGCGCACCGGCTGGAGCACCAGCGCGGCGACGGTGGAGCGCTACCTGGCCAAGATCGACTACAACATCACCGATAACCACCGCCTCGAATACACCAAGCTGTATGACCGCACCGAGTCGAGCAGCCGCGCCTATGGCTATTCGTATGCTACGCGCTCGCACGACAACGTCCCCGGCAACGCCGGCGAGACCGCCATCAACTGCTGCGGCGCCTCGGCCGCCCCCGGCTCCAACGTCAATATCTTCAAGTACACCGGGTACATCACCGACAACCTGACCGTGACCGCGCTGTACGGCGATTCGCGCACCAGCCATCTGCGCCTTCCGGCAGGCTACGACGCCAGCCTGGCGCAGGTGTCGACCGGCGCCACCGTGCAAGTGCCGGGCCTGGCCTACGCGTCGCCGCAAACGGTGACCGGCAACATCGTCGATCCCGCATCCGGTGACCGCCAAAAAGCCAAGCGCCTGGACCTCGAGTACAAACTCGGCGCCCACTCGCTGCGTGGCGGTATCGATCGCATCGACGTCGAATCGATGGTCGGCTTCACGCTGGCCGGCGGCTACCGCTGGAGCTACCGCAAGGCTGCCGACCCGGCTCGCGCGATCAACGGCGCCTTCGAGACGCCGGCGCAAGGCGGCGGTTACGGCGCGCAGGGCTTCTACGTCAGCCGCGATTTCTACAGCAATCTCGCGCGTCCGACCAGCGAACAGTCGGCGCAGTACATCCAGGACCACTACCAGGTCACCGACCGCATCCTGCTGGACCTGGGCCTGCGCCGCGAACAGTTCACCAATTACACCAGCACCGGCGACGCTTTCATCTCGCAGCGGAACATGATCGCGCCGCGCCTGGGCGCCACCTGGGACTACAACGGCGACGGTTCGCTCAAGCTGTTCGCCAACGCCGGCCGCTATCACCTGCCGGTGCCATCGAACCTGTCGAGCAATATGGCCGCGCCGTTCACCTCCACCAGCGAGTTGTTTACCTATACGGGCGCGGATCCGGTTACCGGCGCTCCGACCGGCCTGCACCAGATCGGCAAGCCCTACTCGGCCAATAACGCGTACGGCCAGGCGCGCGACGCGCGTGAAGTCACCGCCGTTGGCCTGAAGCCGCTGTCGCAGGACGAGTTCTCGCTCGGCTTCGAGAAAGCCTTCAACAAGCAGCTGGTGGTGGGCGCCAGCACCCTGTACCGCAAGCTGAACGACACCAACGACGACACCTGCGACCAGCGTCCGATCGACGACTGGGCGGTCCGCAACAACGTCGACACCGGCCATTGGGGCGGCTTCCAGTGCGCGATTATCAATCCTGGCCGCGACAGCGCGCTGATGATCGATTTCGCCGACGGCAAAGGCCTGCGGCGCGTCGACATCACGGCGGCGCAGTGGGGCAACCCGACACCGGAGCGCAGCTACAAGGCAATCACGCTGTTCGCCGAGCACCCGTTCAGCAGCGGCTGGTACGGCAAGCTCACTTACACGCTGTCGGCCTTGAAGGGCAACATGGAAGGCCAGACCGACACCATCGGCGGCGGCGACGTCGGCCTGACCATCAGCGACGACCACAAGGAGCTGATGTACAACGCCTACGGCTATCTGCCTGGCGACCATCGCCACGCCATCAAGGCGTATGGCTTTGCGCAGGTAAGCCCGGAAGTGACCGTCGGCGCCAACCTGTCGCTGATGTCTGGCGCGCCGCGCAACTGTATCGGCGAACTGCCGGCCGATCTGAAGTTCGACAACGACTACGGCTCCGCCTACTTCTACTGCAACGGCGTCGCGACGCCGCGCGGTAGTCAGGGCCGCTTGCCGTGGCAGGCGCAGCTCGACCTGAACCTGGCTTACGCGCCAAGGTTCGCCAAGGGACTGAGCCTGAAGGTGGACGTGTTCAACCTGTTCGACCGCAAGACCATCCAGCGCTACAACGAGACGCGCGAAGACGGCGGCGCCATCGCCAAGAGCTACCTGCAAGTGACCAGCCGCACCGCCCCGCGCTCGGTGCGCCTGACCGCCGAATATGCATTCTAAGTGGAGCGAACCATGAACCGACGTTATTTGTTTTTGTACTCGTCTGTGCTGATGCTGGCCGGCTGCGGCGCCGACAGCGCGCACTCACTCGGTCGGGCCGATGCGACGGCGGCCAAGGCGACTGTAGTAGCGGCCCCGGTAACTGTGGCGCTGGCCGGCAACGCCTTCATCACCGCCCCGGCATCCGGCGCCGGCGGGATCATCAACGACAACGGCCTGGCCAACTGGACCAGCGCCAGCACGGTGACCAGCGCCTACTTCCGCATGGCGTCCGCCGGGTCGGTAACGCTGGCGCTGGACGCCAAACTAGCCGGCAGCAATAAAAGCACGATCCGGGTGACCGTCAACGGCACCGCGTTCACCGTGGCGCTGGCCGGCGCCGCCAGCAAGACGTACGCGGTCGGCACGGTCAATGTCGCCGCGCCAGGCTATGTCAAGGTCGACCTGCAGGGCATCAGCAAGGACGGCGGCTATTTCGGCGACGTTGCGGCGCTGAAGGTGACTACCACCGCCACCATCAACTACGCCAACGACGCGGCCAATTACTACTGGTCGCGGCGCGGGCCGTCGGTCCACATGGGCTACACGACGCCGGCCAACACGGAGTACTTCTACAACGAGCTGACCGTGCCGGCTGGGCAGGATCCTGCCGGGTCCTACTACATGGCGAACGGCTTCGGCCAGGGCTATTTCGGCATCCAGGTCAAGTCGCCGACGGAGCGCTGGATACTGTTCTCGGTATGGGATGCGGACAACGGCGGCAAGACAACGCTGGTCAGCAAGGGCGCGGGCGTGGTCGACAACACCTTCGGCGGCGAAGGCACCGGCGGCCAGTCCTACCTGACGTACAACTGGATCACTGGGAACACCTATCGCTTCATCACCCGCGTGCGTCCGGACGGCGCCGGCAGCACCGACTATTCGGCCTGGTTCTATGCGCCAGAGACGGGCTTGTGGCGCTTCATGGCGACCTGGAAGCGTCCATCCATCTCGACCTACCTGACCGGCGCGCACTCGTTCCTCGAGAACTTCATCGACACCAAAGGCTATACTGCTCGCCGCGTCTCCTTCGGCAACCAGTGGGCACGCTCGGTATCTGGCGCATGGACGGAGCTGACGACAGGGCGCCTGACCGGCGACGCCACGGCCACCAATGCCCAGCGCATGGATTACGCCGGTGGCGTGGACAACGGCCGCTTCTACCTGCGCAACGGCGGCTTCTTCGCCGATTATGTCCCGGTCGGACAAACCTACACCCGGCCCTCGACTGGCCAGCAACCGGCGGTGGATGTCACCACGCTGCCACAGTAAGACGATCTTTTTGAAGGAGTCCCATGAATTCAGCTTTTAATCGACGCCACTTCCTCGCCGCCGGCGCCGCCTTTGCCGGCGGCCTGATGCTGCCGACGGCTTTTGCGGCGGGGCGCCAGCGTCTGCGCCTGGGCATGATCGGCACGGGCATGCGCGGCCAGGTGCTGTTGCAGGAGCTGCTGCGCCGCGACGACCTGGACGTGGTGGCGCTCTGCGACATCGAACCGATCATGCTCGGCAAAGCACTCAAGCAGATCGAGAAGTTCAACAAGCCGCGGCCAAAACTGTTCGGCGAAAACCGCGATCCGCAGGCCTACAAGCGCATGCTCGACGCCGGCGAGCTCGATGGCGTGATCATCGCAACGCCATGGGAATGGCATGCGCCGATGGCGATCGCCGCGATGCAGGCCAAGGTGCCAGTCGGCTGCGAAGTCGTTGCGGGCATCACGCTGCAGGATCACTGGGACGTGCTGAATACGCAGCTCAAGACCAGGACACCGTATATGCTGCTCGAGAACGTATGCTTTCGGCGCGACGTGATGGCGGTGCTTCAGATGGTGCGTGCAGGCCTGTTCGGTGAGCTGGTGCATTTGCAGGGCGGCTATCAGCACGACCTGCGGGCGGTCAAGTTCAACAACGGCGACCCGGCCAAGCCGTACGGCAGCGGCGTGGAATACGGCAGCAAGGGCTGGTCCGAAGCGCGCTGGCGCACCGAGCATTCGGTGCGGCGCAACGGCGAGCTGTATCCGAGCCATGGCATCGGCCCGTGCGCGATGTACACCAACATCAATCGCGGCAACCGATTCACGCGCATCAACGCCTTCGCTACCAAGGCGCGCGGCCTGCACGACTACATCGTCAGGCAGCCGGACGGCGCCAACCATCCTAGCGCAAAGACCTCTTTCAAGCTCGGTGACGTGGTAACCACCACGCTGTCGTGCGCGAACGGCGAAACGATCCTGCTGCAGCACGATACGTCGCTGCCGCGCCCCTATTCGCTGGGCTTCCGGGTGCAGGGCACCGACGGGCTGTGGATGGACCTGAACAATTCGATCCACATCGAGGGCAAGAGCCGTGCGCACCAGTGGGAAGACTTCCAGGCCTATCAGGACAAATACGAGCATCCGCTGTGGCGCAAATATGCCACGGCGGCGGAGGGTGCGGGCCACGGCGGCATGGACTTCTTCGTCATCCACTCGTTCGTGGAAGCGTTGAAGGCGCAGGCGCCGATGCCGATCGATATTTACGACGCGGTCAGCTGGAGCGCCATCACGCCGTTGTCCGAGATGTCGATTGCGCAGAACTTCCAGACGCTGGACTTCCCTGACTTTACCGGCGGCCAGTGGAAAACGCGCAAGCCGATTTTCGCGTTCGACGATCGCTATTGATCATCGGACGATGTCGGGGTTGAGATGACTCGACCCCGACATCGTCCGCCACAGGCAGGGTCTGCTGGCCTCTGTCCGGCAATGGACGCGTGCAGCTGGCGCGCGAAGTCATTGCGTTGCAACGCCCGAGGCCGTAAAAGCGAAGGCGCTCAGTACAGTGATTATGAAGGCCGTGGAAATCGAGGTCGTGAGTGGGGCAGAAACCATCGATGGACGAAAACGGTGGCAGTCTGATGTGAGAGCATATCGAGACGATGGGACAGTCAATTTGATGCTGAAAGAGATGAATTGGAGCTACAGCAATCTTGTTCAACAGCGCAGCAGTCCTTTCGATCCCGATCTGATTTACATTCGCAACATGACCAGTGACGGAACTTTAGTACGCATAACGGCGAATAAACTGCCTGCGGGGGCAATTGAAAGAAAGGGCACCATCGCCATCGAGGGCCATGGGCGCAGGTACGAGGTCAACGTCACGGTCAGGAAATAACCTTTAAGTTGGTGACAATCGAGCCGCCAACCGTAAAAACGCTGGAACCTCGTTAGCGAAAACGAAGGTTCCAGCGGGATGATGCGCCGGGATTACGAAACCGGTTGCGGCTCTGTGTCTTCCGGTGACGTGGCGACGATCGCTTCCACCGTGGCGCTAGGCTCGGTGTCTTCCGCCGAAGCACCAATCAGCGCGCTGACGGCGGCAAAGAAGGCGTCGACCATCGGCGTCGGCGTTGGAGCCGGCGTCGGCGCCGGCACCGGTGCATCCGGCGCGCGGTAGTCGTCGCCGTCGCCACCGCAGGCGGTCAGGCTTACCGCTGCCAGCATCGTCACCGCGACGATGACCGCGCGTTTGCGGCCGGGGATTGTGAATGGCTTCATAGGTTTCTCCTCGACTTAGTTATTGCCCGGCAGCGGGGTGTTCAGGTACGGGAACACGCCCTTGAAGTCGGCAGCGGTCTTGCGCACGCCATCGGTCAGCGCTGCACCGCCAGCTGGTGCATCGGATGGCTTGCAGCCAACTTTGAGCGTATCGGTGGCGCCGGTCAGCACGCACAGCGCGCCCATGGCAACGCGCAGCGACAGGTCGGTGACGTCGTCGGCTGGACGGCGGCCGTTCGGGAAGCCGGCGTTGTCGCCGGCGGCTACGCCGAGCGGGCTCTGCGTAGCGACCGGACGCGGCGCGATCGTCGTGTTCAGGCGCAGCATCTCGGAGGCGACCACGTTCTTAGGCTGGTTGACGCCCTCGATACCCTTCAGGAACACGGTGACGAGGTCG